>NZ_LWGG01000769.1:0-925 GCF_001635365.1 Oleiphilus sp. HI0128
ACTGGTGCTTCGAAGCCTGGAACCAAACGCTTGTATGAGTTAGTAGAAGCGTTAGTGAAAGCGTTCAAAGTCTTAGCGTGCTTAATGATACCGCCGATGTAGTATAGGCACTCATCAGATAGACCAGCATAGCCGTCACCAGCCATAACGTTAACGCCATCTTTTGCAAGAGACATGTGAACGTGCATGCCAGAACCGTTATCGCCAACTACTGGCTTAGGCATAAATGTCGCAGTCTTGCCGTAAGCGTGAGCAACGTTGTGTACACAATACTTAAGGATCTGAACTTCATCAGCCTTGTTTACTAGTGTATTAGCGCCAACACCGATTTCACACTGACCAGCAGTACCAACTTCGTGGTGGTGTACTTCGATTACTAGACCCATTGCTTCCATCGCTGCACACATTGCTGCACGAAGGTCGTGTAGAGAGTCAACTGGTGGTACTGGGAAGTAACCGCCTTTAACGCCTGGACGGTGACCAATGTTACCGCCTTCGAATTCTGCGTGGCTACCCCAAGCAGCTTCTTCAGAGTTGATTTCGTACATAGCGCCGTTCATGTCGGCTTTCCACTTAACGTCATCAAATACGAAGAATTCTGGCTCTGGACCAAACAATGCAGAGTCAGCGATACCTGTAGACTTCAAGTATTCTTCAGCACGGATCGCAACAGAGCGTGGGTCGCGCTCGTAGCCTTGCATAGTTGAAGGCTCAACGATGTTACAACGAACGATCAAAGTGCTTTCTTCTGTGAACGGGTCAAGTACTGCTGTAGCGTCTTCAGGCATAAGGATCATGTCTGATTCGTTGATGCCTTTCCAGCCAGCAATTGATGAACCGTCAAACATTTTGCCTTCTTCGAAGAAGTCTTCGTCAACTTCAGAAGATGGAATGCTTACGTGTTGTTCTTTACCGCGAGTATCTG
>NZ_LWGG01000770.1:0-3592 GCF_001635365.1 Oleiphilus sp. HI0128
CCCATCAGGCAGGGGCAGGTAAAAATTGCGGCGGTCATTGAGCACGAACAGAGCAGTAAGCACGACCGTTTCCATCCTATCCACTTAAGTGCCGAACAAAGCCTAAAAGGACAAATGGTTCACCCTTTTGTCTACAAACAAAACGCCTATTTTGAGGTGGAGAGTTTGTCTCGCAATGGCTTCTATGCAAGCGGGATTCACACAGAGTTTACCTTGTTTGAAGGTATGGAGCTGAAGTATAGCTTGGGTTCGATTCAAGAGCTTCAGAATGTCGTCGGTAAGGTGTCCAACGTTTCGTTAACGGATCAGAATAAAATTAGATGCTTTATTGAAACGCCCTCACTTTCGTATTTGGCAGAAGACGAGCTGGCTCAGCATTGCTTCCATTTTGCACAGAAGACGCCGCGAGACATTAGTCGAGCGGGTATGAATGCCCAGCATATTCAAGAGCTGGTTCAGTATCGTTTTGTTGAAACTCAGGCGGAGTACGAAGCCGTCTTGAAATTGCGTCGCAAGTCATACGCGAGTATGGGGATGTGTAACAAAGATGACCCTATTGCACGCTTTGCTATGCAGCAGGATGCTTATGGTCGGATATTGATTGCTTTTCATAATGAGCGCGTAATCGGTAGTGCTTTGCTGGTATTTGGTGAGCGAGGTGAGAAGCCATTTGAGCTTGACCAGTTATTACCAAAGAGCCTTTTTGCAAAGCTGCCTCAATATGAAGAGCTTATGGAAATTACCGCGATATGTATTGAAAAGTACTATCAGGACACCGACGTTCTGCATGGTGTGTTTGAAAATATGTACCGTGAAGGCTTGTCGGCGGGTAAGAAGTACGTAATGGTTTCGAGTCTCGATGATTGGGTCTATCGATACAAGAAAATGGGCTTTAAAGGTACTGGTCTAGTGCTCGATCACCCTAAAAAGCCAGATGTTCAATTGAATGTAATGCTTTTGAATAAAGACACGGGTAAGTCAGGTAAAGGAATGAATCCGGTTCGCTGGTGGGTAG
This sequence comes from Oleiphilus sp. HI0128, assembly GCF_001635365.1. Lineage (NCBI taxonomy): Bacteria > Pseudomonadati > Pseudomonadota > Gammaproteobacteria > Oceanospirillales > Oleiphilaceae > Oleiphilus > Oleiphilus sp. HI0128. The sequence continues at coordinate 1,016 of NZ_LWGG01000770.1, forward strand.
TTTGGGGGCATGTCAGCCTGCACCTATATCAGCGTCGAATCATAGAGTATACGCTGTTACAAAAGTGTCGAGTGCACTTCAATCGTGGACTGTTTGAATTGAATAGAGCTTTTCGAAATGGTAAACGTTGGTTTCGCTAGAGGTCGCTTATTTGAGGAGTTTAGCTGACTGAGTGTGAGGCTTGTGAGAGAGGAAAAATTCAACCCCGGAACGGGGTTGAATGAGGAATTCTTACTATGCAGGGTTTACATTTTCAGCCTGAGGGCCCTTCTGGCCAGAGCCTTCTGTAAATGTAACTGCTTGGCCTTCTGCCAAAGTTTTAAAACCGTCGCCTTGAATATTGCTGAAGTGAACAAACAAGTCTGGTCCATTCTCACGCTGAATAAAACCAAAGCCTTTTGATTCATTGAACCATTTAACGGTTCCTGAAAGTGTTTCTGACATTATCTAACCTTTTCCATTTTAATTTACTATTCAATGAGTACTCTGTAATAACTTTATAGGGGTTACCTGAGAGGCTCATATTGCTGTTTGAATTACCTATTTGAAGGGCTCTTCATCCTTTTTATAACTTGGGACAGAAACCAGCTCTTGCGAATATTTTCAAACTCAAGTTCAAGTGTAGTCAAGGATTGGGCTTTGAACAAAGAACAATGCAGAAAAAATTAACAAATATGACCTAATCTAGGAATAAGGTGTGAGATAGGTTTATTTGGCTGCCTTAGAACGACTTTTCCGGGCTTTTTCGAAGATATCTACGGTTGTGTTGTTTGTAATATGCCCTATAATGCTGCCAACATTATAGGTGTACTATAAATATCAAATGAGAGTAGGTGCACTATAAATATTAAATGAGAGATGAGGTGTTAAGTGAATAAGCTAATCAAAGTGTTGCTATCAACTGTAATGACTATGGCAGTCGTGTTCTCTGTTAATGCAGCAATGGATGAAGACTCTATTCGTGATCGATTGAAGCCGGTCGGTAAAGTATGTGTTGAAGGTGATGACTGTGGTACAGCTGCTGCAGCCGTAGCGTCAGGGCCTAAAAGCGCAAAAGAAATCTATGACACTTCATGTGCAGCATGTCACGGTACTGGTGCGATGGGCGCTCCGAAATTTGGTGATGCAGCGACTTGGGCTGATCGTTCTGCAAAAGGTGTGGATGCTTTGATCGCTAATGCTATTTCTGGTGTAAACGCGATGCCTCCTAAAGGTACATGTATGTCTTGCTCTGATGACGAGATTGCTGCGACAGTTAACTATATTCTTGAAAACAGTAAGTAAGTTATTAATTAGCAATAACTAGAACTGCTGTTAGACACAAAAAAACCGGACTAGATTTCTCTAAGTCCGGTTTTTTTGTGTCTGCAATTTACTTAGCTTCTATCTCTATCACGGCTTCGATTAGCCTTTCCTTTACGGTCTGGCTTGCTTCCGCTACGTCGATTTGAGCGAGGCTTAGTGTTTCGCTTATTAGGGCTAGGCCTTAAAGAGCCTTCGTCAACTTCATCCATAGAGAAGTTACGCAGATTGATTGGCTTGTTCGCGACACGAGCTGCTTTAAGTAAAGATAAAACCGACTTAGGCATGCCGTCAGGTAAGTCTACCGTACTGAAGTTGTTGTATATCTCAATTTGTCCGATGTATTCGCTATCTAAATCAGCAGTGTTTGCGATAGCGCCGACGATATTGCCAGGTTTGACATTATCTTTATAGCCTACGTCCAAGCGGTAGCGAACCAGTTTAACATCTGGATGATCCCTTAGTGGGCGAGGAGCGGCTTTCAACTTATCCATACCGCCTCGGCTATCTCTTTCTCTTGGTTCCCTTGGTTCCCTTTCTCGCTCGGGTTTGTTGATCTTTCTATCGCTATTCGGATCAAGCAAGAAGGGACGATTACCATTATTGATATGAGCGAGTGCAGCAGCAATTTTGATCGGGTCTGCATGACTTTCTTCAATGAGCGTTTCGATGATCTCTTGGAAAAAGCTGGTGTCGTTAGACTCAAGTAGCTCCAGGATGTTTTTCTTGAACTGGTCTACGCGAATCTGATTAATGACATTCGCTGTCGGCACATCCATTCGTGTAATAGCTTGGCTCGTTGCCTTCTCAATAGAGCGAAGCATGCGCTTTTCACGTGGTGTGATGAAAAGTATTGCATCACCTGAACGACCGGCGCGGCCTGTTCGGCCAATTCGGTGAACGTAGGCTTCAGTATCGTAAGGAACGTCATAGTTGATGACGTGACTGATGCGTTCCACATCCAGACCTCGCGCGACAACGTCAGTTCCGATAAGGATATCGATGCCACCTTTCTTTAGGCGGTCTACTGTTTTCTCTCGGGCCGCTTGTGCTATATCGCCGTTTAGAGCCGCCGCCGAATAACCGCGAGCGTTAAGTTTTGACGCAAGCTCTTCGGTGGCAATTTTAGTACGTACGAAAATAATGACACCATCGTAGGTTTCCATCTCCAAAACGCGAGTCAAAGCTTCTAGCTTATCGATGCCGGAGGTCATCATATAACGCTGGTTGATGGTTTTTGCCGTCGCTGTTTTATCAGCGATTTTAATGATCTCT
>NZ_LWGG01000771.1:0-8806 GCF_001635365.1 Oleiphilus sp. HI0128
TATCCATAAGTTATTCACTCATAAATACTTCGAAGTATCCGAAGTATTTATGAGTGGCAATTTAAATCCATGCTTTCCCCCAGCCGTTTGGTTAAAGATCCAAAAAAAATTGATCAGTTTTTTTCGATCATATTGAGCTGAATATTCGACTTTTTCATAGCTAGGTAAAAGCATATAAATGTCTTCTCATCATTTAAAGCAAGGACCTACCTATGACAAAAGTTTTTCGAGAAATGGTTGAGCATGACGCAGCAGGGGGAATTCTATTAATTCTCGCGGCTTTGGCGGCACTCATCATGGCGAATACAGCTTTCAATGGTTTCTACCAAGGTGTGCTTAACTTACCCGTCACCATTCAATTCGGCTCCTTTGAAATTGCTAAACCGCTATTGCTTTGGGTCAATGATGGCTTGATGGCACTGTTCTTTTTCTTGGTCGGCCTAGAAGTTAAACGAGAAATTATTGAAGGCCACTTATCTTCAAAAGACCAGATAATACTACCTGCTATTGCCGCTGTGGCGGGCATCATTGCTCCCGCTTTAGTTTATGTTAGCTTAAATCAACAAAATCCGGCGGCACTTCAAGGCTGGGCTATTCCATCGGCAACTGATATCGCCTTTGCTTTAGGTATATTTAGTCTGTTCGGCAAAAGCCTACCACTGACCCTCAAGCTATTCCTGCTCTCGGTTGCTATATTTGATGATATCGGTGCGATAGTCATTATTGCCATTTTTTACTCACAAGACCTATCAACAGCCTCTCTTGCCGTTGCCATTTCAGGTCTGTTTGTTCTAGGCCTGTTGAACCGATTCAAGGTGAGCAAACAAGCGGCTTACATTATTGTCGGTATCGTTGTGTGGGCAGCCGTACTCAAGTCAGGTGTTCATGCTACGCTAGCGGGTTTCATCGTGGCTTGGTTTATACCAATTAACGTGGCCACTGAAGACGGACACCCAATGTTAAAGCAAATGGAACACAGCATTCAGCCTTGGGTTGCCTTTATGATACTGCCTGTGTTCGCATTCGCGAATGCCGGTGTCAACTTAATCGGGATCGGCACTGATGATCTATTTAACTCAATTACATTAGGTATCGCGCTTGGGCTGTTTTTAGGCAAACAACTGGGAATCTTTGGCGCTTGCTGGCTGGCGGTGAGATCAGGTATCGCAAGCCTGCCAAAAGATACCACATGGCCTCAATTATATGGTGTATGCGTACTGTGCGGAATTGGTTTTACCATGAGCTTATTCATCGGCACACTCGCTTTTGAGAGCCATGACCCAAGCTATCACGACAGCGTCAAACTAGGTGTTCTGTTAGGGTCAGTTATGTCAGCTGTGATGGGGGCCATCATTATTATAAGAAGCCGAAACAATAAAGCTGTATAAAGCGGCACACTCTAATGCACCAACCTGCGCCAAAGAGGGCTGACTCGTTAAATAAATAGCACTCTTTGGTACAAAATTTCGTTTATATAGATCCACTAAGCAAAATTCAGCGTACAAACACTAGGTAGATATTATTTTTTATTTCCCTGATTTTTAAGACGAGGTGATTTCTGATATGTGGAATAAAGCACGAAGCAGTGCCCCCTTGCTCATCATAATAACTTTGCTGAGCCTCATATTGGAAGGCTGCTCACTACTTGGTATACGCACTACAGATGAGGCTCGCTATACCGTTGAAAAGAAGGTCGGCAATATCGAAATAAGACGATACGAACCTGTCATGATAGTTGAAACCTACGTAAATGAGCCCAACTTTCGTGATGCAACCGACCAATCCTTTAGACGTTTGTTTGACTATATTTCTGGGGCCAATGTTTCTGCCAATGACATTTCGATGACAGCACCAGTCATCGCTGAACCACAGGAAGAAAAAGGTAAAATAGTTGCGATGACCAGCCCTGTTATTGCGAGTCCGAGCAAGACTGAGAACGAACGGCAAGGCTGGATTTTGAAATTTGTGCTACCAGACAAGTTCACTATTAACAATTCTCCTCAACCTACAGACCCGCTTGTTTGTCTTCGTGAGGTTCCTGAGAAACGAGTTGCAGCGATTAGCTATTCAGGATTATGGAGTGAAAGCAATTATCAAAAACATGTCAATCAACTGAGTGACTGGCTCAACAGCAATAATTACTCTTCAATTTCACTAGCTAGTTATGCAGGGTACGATCCACCCTGGGCACTACCATTTCTGCGACGCAATGAGATATTAATTGATGTTCTACCTTAGGTTGATAATTGTGCTCGCCTTAGTGTCGAGCTCTGTTTCATTGAATGCTGAGCCATATCAAACCGGCAGTAAGGAAACGTCGCTAGTAAAAAAAAGCCAGGCTAGAAAACAACAGACTGGCTGGTTTTACGGTGCTTTTACAAGCATCAATTCCTCTTATTATGCCGGCGTAGGAGCTGACACGGTTGCCCTGCCTATTATAGGTTATATAGGTACTAGGTTTAGCTTTTTGGGGCCTCGTGCCAGCTATATCATACATCAGAGTGCTGAACTGGAAGCTTTGGCACTCATCACCTATAAGTCGGTCGGTTACAAACCGAACGACTCAAAGCATCTTGACGGAATGACGAGGCGCCAGAACTCATTGTTTGGCGGTCTGAGTACAAGCCTCAAAAAAGACAGACTGTCGTACACACTTAGCTATCTTCATGATTTACAGAACCATTCAGGCGGACAAGATTTCACCCTTGCAATGTCATACCGTTACAATTACGGGCCATTTTTTTTGACTCCAAAGATCTCTTTAAACTATTTGGATAGCGCGTACAGTAACTACTATTTTGGCGTGCGCGATCACGAATCCAATTCAGATAGACAAGCTTACACTCCCAACACGTCGATCAATCCGTCTGTTAGCCTTAACTTTGCAACGCCAATTTTTCTCAAAGGCTTTACCCGTGCCAGCGTGACACATTCCTGGCTGGACTCCTCGCTATATAACAGCCCTATTGTTAACAACAAAAACCATTGGAAGGTAAATCTTTCTTTCACCCGATTCTTTTGATTTCAAACCTGAATCAAGCTGATGCACCCTTCCAATAAGCCATTACTCCCTGCACTCAGTTTTCAATAACCATTGAGGTCACACAAAATGAACCAATCCAAGGCTGCAGCAATTATCATCGGCGCTAACGGGGGTATTGGGAGCGCAATCCTTAAACGTATGCAATCAGATAGAAGCATCACGACTATTTTTGCGCTGTCTAGGAACGAGCCCCAGAGAAATGAAAGTCAAAAAACAAAAACCGAATGGCTACAAACCGACGCCAAGCTTAGTTCGATTCAGGCTTGCTGCAAACAAATAGCGGACAGTCATATACCTATTCGATATATCGTGATCGCCAGCGGTTTACTACATAGTAAAGAACTCAACATAAAGCCTGAGAAACGTATCGAAGATATCAACTATGAAAGTCTGCATAGCGTTTTTGAGACCAACACGTTCATGCCGATTGTCTGGTTAAAAGAGCTGACCGGGTTACTGAATAAAAATTCAGCGACCACGATTGCTGTATTATCAGCAAGAGTGGGTAGCATTAAAGATAATCGGCTCGGCGGCTGGTATAGCTATCGAGCCTCTAAAGCAGCACTAAACATGCTTCTCAAGAATGCTTCTATTGAATACAGTCGTCGCTTTCCAAAAGCAAAAGTCATTTCATTCCACCCTGGAACCACAGACACCGAACTTTCAAAGCCATACCAAGCGGGCGTTCCAGAAGAAAAACTATTCAAGACCGACTTTGTCGCAGATCGGCTGCATCAACTCTTAGTTGAGTCAAAAGCAGATGGAAAGTTAAGTTTTAAAGATTGGAACAATATGGATATTGAGTGGTAGTAGGCCAGCTCTTGGCTTACTCAGAAACCTAAACCGAACCAAGCTACTAAGGTAACAATTGTTTTACTCAGCCTTTTCTACACGAGCCGTGTCGATTTCTAACTCATGAGTCAATGGCTATCATTGTTCTCCACGGGCGTCCATCACACACTGTATAGTTTGAGCATGTTTTTAGGCAGCCCCTGCAAGGTAATCTTAGGGTAGTGCTTTGTTTGCTGCGATGCTCTGTATCTACATTTTTACTTGTATTGGTAGCCATAAAATAACGCTCTCCTAGACTCGCTCTAATTCGAAAAAAAAGTCCCGCAAAGCGGGACAAAGGTAGATCGATTTAGATAACCACTTCTACTAAGGGGCTGTGATTACCGCATCGACTACATGAATAACACCATTTGAGGTTTCAACATCTGTAATCAACACCGTGGCATTTCCAACCATCAGCATACCCATATCGATATCTACTGTAAGATCTGTATCTGCACGCAATGTCGGTACAGCCGTGCCATTTGCTGCATAGGCAGCTATGGAGTCAATTTCTGTGCCGCTGATTACGTGTTGGCTCAAGATATCTGCCAAGCCACCTAAAGCAAGCACTTCACTAGGTGTACCCACTGCTGCGAACGCTGCATCAGTCGGTGCAAACACGGTGAACGGCCCATCCCCCACCAACGCAGCATCTAAGCCTTCTTGCTGAAGCGCGGCGAGCAAGGTTGTGAACTCTGCATCCACCTCAGCCCCTGCCAAATTAGTCACCAGCTCACCAATGGTAATACTGTCATCTGATAAAGCATCAGCTGATGGTGGCAATAGGACTTTATCAATCGCATGGATTATTCCATTTGATGTATCGACATCGGCAACAATGACCTTAGATGTGTTAATGAATAAGTCTGGGTCATCATAAGAAATTGCCAGATCTTTTGCGGTATATAACGGCGTTGTTGTATTGCCTGACAGGCTGATTGCGGTCAAAGCATCAACTTCAGAGTCCAATACATGATATTGCAGAATATCCCCAAGATTCGTTAGTGCAAGAATATCACCGGCACTATCAAACGCGTCATTATTTGCCACCAAGTCTGCAAAGGCATCATCAGTCGGTGCAAAAACGGTTAGGTCTGGCGTTGTCGCTAAAGTGCTTACTAAGCCAGCCTCAACGACGGCAGCCACCAATGTATCAAAGCGACCATCTGCTTGTGCCGTTTCAACAACATTGAAATAATTTGGTGGAATAAGAACCTTATCTATTGCGTGAATGATACCGTTGTCCGCAACAACGTCAGCGATCACAACTTGAGAGCGGTTAACAAATAGATCATCGCCAGAGACAGATACTTCAATACTCGACGTCTCAACAGTGGGTGTTGTGTTATCCATCATTCCAGCTAAGGATGTAGCTGCTGTCGCGTCAACCGTTCCAGATAAAACATGGTAAGTCAGGATATTAGCTAGGTCTGAACGCGCCAGGAACTCATCTGGCGTCACACCCAATGCTGTAAACAATGCATCGAAGGCATCGTCCGTCGGCGCAAATACTGTAAACTCTCCACCACTTAGGGTTTCACCTAAGCCTGCCGCCGCCACCGCAGCATAAAGTGTATCGAAGCTATCGTTGCAGTCAGCGATGTCTGCGATTGAACCCGTGCAAGACGCTGCGCTATCGTTATCGCTGTCACTACATGCTGACAATAATAGTGTTGAACTGGCAAACAACAATACGGATAAACTTTTGGCCCAAGAAAGCCTGTCTAAAAGTCGAGTGGACATAATGTGTACCTTCCCTAAATCATTCTTCAATTTCGTTTTGAGTTAATACCGACATCATTCTTACAAATTAAACATGCGTCGGTGACATTCATCTTGAGCGCTTAAACCAGTTTACGGGGAGGTTGTAAATTCGGATCACAATTAAGTTCTGTTTTCTAAAACGAAACGACATGAAAACACAAAATTATGATCCGTTTTCGCATTCTTCGAGTAAAGGTAATTAAACAGTGTCCGGAGAATAAGCACCTATGCTCGCTAAAGAATATGCTGAAACCAAGATTAGCAATACGAGTGGAAACCCTTATGACCTTGAGAATAATCAGCTGCCACAACTGCCTATCGCAACGCAAATGAAGCTCTATAAATCTATGGAGTCTTACGCCCTGTCACAGCTGGTTTTATTTGCTCAGTTTCCCAGACTACTGAGCTCTTTGAAGTCATTGGTCGAACTAATCGAGAACGAAACTCAAAAATACTTAAGAACCCAGATCTATAACGATGGAAGTGTCTATTTAAAAATCATTTCTCTCATCGATTCTCTTGAGGTAATCGACCATATCGAAGGTTCAAAGCAGCAGAGGAAAGCAGTAAGCAGAAAGCTGAAAAAAAACCTTTCACTTTGGAAAGTCCCTCGCCACCTAGTGATAAAAGTTATCAACGAACACATCAATCAAGAAAACACAGCAGACCAATTTCTTCTGTGTGATCAGGTCCACACGCTGGAAAAACTAAGTAAACAATATAAGAGCGAACGTAATGAACTAATAACTGCAAATTTGAAGCTTGTTTTTAGCGTAGCTGGCAAATTTAGATTCCTCGGAATGCCTTACAACGATTTAGTGCAGGAAGGCAGTATCGGCTTACTTAAAGCCATTGAGCGCTTTGATCCCAGTAAGGGGTTCCTCTTTTCGACTTATGCTTATACTGCCATTAGTCATCACATACATGCGGCTATCGAAAAGCAAGCAAGTGTCGTTCGTAAACCTTACGATCAACTCCGCGATAAAGCAATTGCCGACAAAACGAGGGCAAAGCTAGAACAGCAGCTATCACGACCTCCTAGAAGCCATGAGTTTAGAGCGAGTTTGCCAGATAACATCAGTAATAAAGCACCTTATGTCGAATTAAATACTCATGCGACCGCTAACACAGAATGGTATGCACAGTCTCCAGAACCTGAAGAACACGAACTCATTGGAAAAAACGAACAAGACCTAAAAACACAGGAGCTCCTGTACAAACGAGACCTAAAAAACATCCTAGGGAGCTTAGATCTACGAAAACAAACCATACTCCGAATGCGATATGGCATAGGAATCAACCGCACCTACACGCTAAAAGAGATCAGCGAGATACTCTTCATCTCATCTGAAAGGGTTCGCCAATTATCGCTTCAATCTGAAAAAGAGCTGAACACAATCTTAGAAAGTGAACCAGACACCGATCTGGGCAATGGCAATTGAGATCCATTATTCAATTTGATTCGTAATGATTAATAATGAGAGGAAACGGACTATGAATTTATCAAATGCGATTATTAAAATCGACAAACTACGCTTACGAACATTCATCGGCTTTAATGAAGAAGAAAAAATTAAACAACAAGATATCGTCGTGAATGTCGAACTACATTATTCTGCCAATAAAGCCGCGCAATCAGATCAGGTGAAAGACGCGCTGGACTATAAGATCATTACCAAGCGAATCATTCAACTTGTTGAAGAAGGCAGATTCTTATTACTCGAGCGACTTGTAAAAGAAATTTTGCAAATTTGCACCACGAGTCCCCACACCACCTTCGCCAAAGTAAACGTTGAGAAACCACACGCGCTCCGGTTTGCTGATTCAGTATCACTGACAATGCAGGCCTCAATCCTACCTGAAACTTTGGAGAACTATGCCCATGCTTAGCCCTGAAGCCCAATTAGTTAAAAGCACCTTAGTTGAAATGGGACTTGAAACGCCTCTTGTTCAGACGCCATACACTGACGAACAAAAATATCAGCGAATTAAGGGTTTATTAGCCGAGGTCGTGGCAACTTTGGGGCTAGACCTTCAAGACGATAGCCTGGCTGAAACTCCACACAGAATCGCAAAAATGTACTTGGAGGAGATATTCTCTGGCCTGGACTATCAGAACTTTCCCAAAATAGCGGTTATCGAAAACAAAATGAATGTCGATGAAATGGTTAAAGTCAGTCGCATTAACCTGATAAGTACTTGCGAACACCACTTCGTCACGATCGATGGTTTAGCTAAAGTCGCGTATATTCCCGCAGAAAAAATCATCGGCTTATCCAAGATAAATCGTATCGTAAAGTTTTTTTCACAGCGCCCTCAAGTTCAGGAACGATTAACAAAGCAAATTTTAGTTGCGCTGCAAGTCTTACTCAATACCGACAACGTCGCAGTATCAATTAACGCAACACATTATTGCGTTAAATCCCGAGGTATTATGGATGCAAACTCTGAAACATCAACGACAGCCTTAGGAGGTTCCTTTAAAACCAACCCACAGACACGCGCTGAGTTTCTACAAGAGGCCCATCAATAATTGATTGCTACACAATCAATGGCGGGGACAAACACCATCGCTGTTTATCCCCAGAGCTATCGGCGTGATAGCAAGCAGCGCTGCGCCTAAACAGGCACAGCCAAACCAATCCTATCGCGCAAGCCAAAGCGATTAAGTAGCTTGTAGCTTTTCCAACCCAGCACACTAACCGATGTCATCACTCCTGCCATCATCGCGCCACCAATGCCACAGCTAAGCACATCCTGGCCAGTTAGATACAAGCCGGGAATTCGCGTCTCAGGTCGCAGCCAGTCTTGCTCAAAACGAGAAGGGTCATGATTAAGTCCATAGAGCTCACATTTTTTGTAGGCGCAGAAGAAGTTTGTCGACAAGGGCGTACTGGTTTCGTGATAGTCGATTTTACCTTCTAAGTGAGGCATTTTTTCATAGAGTGCTTTCAGCATACGCTCGGTAAACATGTCTTTGAGTGCTTCGTAGTCCGTGCCTCGTTTCCCCCATGGCTGGTCTTCCCACTTTTCAAACCATTCATAAGGACAAGGCGCAACGATTTCTATCGTCGACTTGCTAGGGTTCTTTCGCTGCCATTCAGGGTCTTTTGCAGACGGAAATGAAATATACACCGCAGGCAAAGGCTTATCTTTGTCATTCTC
>NZ_LWGG01000772.1:0-8443 GCF_001635365.1 Oleiphilus sp. HI0128
CTTCAAGATAAGTTTTCCCTGGGAATTTAATTCCCCTAAAGAGCCGTTAAAGACTATGACGTTGATAGGCTGGGTGTGTAAGTGCGGTAACGTATTGAGCTAACCAGTACTAATTGCTCGTGAGGCTTAACTATATAACGCCCAAGTGGTTTTATAGTGAATGATTATTCGTACAACGACGGGTAACGCAAATTGGATATGAGTCTTCGTTAGACAGCAGAGATAAAGTTAGCTATTACTTGCTATTGTTAAAGACGCAGAATTAAGTGTTGTTGATCAAGTATCAGCAACCGAAGTTTTGTCTGACGACCATAGAGCTTTGGAACCACCTGATCCCATCCCGAACTCAGAAGTGAAACGAAGCATCGCCGATGGTAGTGTGGGAGGTCCCATGTGAGAGTAGGTCATCGTCAGGCTTCTATTAGAAACCCCAGTAGGTCATCCTGCTGGGGTTTTTTTATTGTCTAAATAAAAGCCTTAGTCTGAAGAAACGCTTTCGTGTAGTTAGGGGATAAATATGCATAGCCCGCTACCTGCATTCAGCTAATACAATAACACTATCTGTTTTATTGCATTTGTTTACATTTCTGAACCCCCATTTTTCGGGACATGCAGCGGAGTGTGATGTCTTAGTTGAAGTAGCTGTGATTGAGTGCACAGCATTCTTTTAGATAAATATATATAGTTACATTCGCTTATAAAAAATAATACAAAGACAAAGCAATAGAGTTTTAGTTGTAGATTTTGGGTCGCCGAACAATTCGTTAATGGAACTTGAATAGGTAATTCCGCAGGTATGGGAAATCGGTTGAAAAAATTATTTTTTACAGTTTTGGCTGTAGCCTCAGTTGATGTAGTGGCTGAGCTTAAGCCCATTGCTGATGATGAGCTGAGTCAATACTCTGGCCAAGCCGCTGTTGCCTTTGATATTGATCAAATAGGCTCGAATAGCTATACCCGCGTTACATTGGGTATGGAATCAAAAATGCAGATGAACATTAATAATGTTGAGTTAGGTAAATACGAAAGAGATGGTGAGTTAGGCGCTGACTTCTCTGCTACTAACCTAGCATTTGGTTCTATATCTACTGATGCCGCTCAAGTTCAGCTAGATGGGCAAACTTACGCGGTAAACGATATTATTCCTTTTGAAGTAAATGATCCGTATTTCGAAATTGCCAAAGACGCTACCGATGAGCTTGTAGGCTTTCGTTTGGGCTTTGGTGAAGCTCGTGGTCAGCTTAGCGGTGACTTTGATAGTATTTCTGGTAACGTTGGCGCTACGATTACTGATTTCTTTGGCGATGATTACCAAGCATCGATGCTTAACTTAAGTGGCGATGTCGATAATACTCGTGCTAAGTATTTTGGTGTAGGTAATGATCAAAGTGGAGGTGCAACGGATTGTAATTCGGGTTTTTACTGTTATGACCTTGCAGACTATAAGACTCTTGATGTTGGGCAGAGAAACTCTACAACAGGTAATGTTGATTACACCAACGACTTTTTCATCTCTTTTCAGAAAGAAGACACCGACTGGTCAACGAGTGATGGTCAGATGACCACTGCTTCAGGTGTATTTATTAACATACCTACTTCTCTTCATATAGATATGAATACCGGCACTAATGCTAATGGTACTGAACGAGTTCGGGTGGAATATATCGACCGTGGTGTTGGTTTATTTAAGCCGTAAAATCTTTTCCTTTATTAATCTTACAGTTCTCGAAAAGCAAGCCTATAGAGTACAATATGAACCTTCTTAGATTAGGAGGTTCTAATGCAGTCCATCTTTTGGCACGACTACGAAACATTCGGCGCAGATACTCGCCGAGATAGGCCAAGTCAGTTTGCCGGTGTTAGAACCGATTTAGATTTAAATATCATCGAAGAGCCAACGACTTTTTACTGTCGCCCTTCAGAAGATGCTTTGCCTTCTCCAGAAGCTTGCTTAATTACTGGCATCACACCTCAATATGCACAAGAAAACGGTTTCTCTGAGGTCGAGTTTGCCAAGAAGGTAGAAGAGATTTTTTCAGTCCCGTCTACCTGTGTGGCTGGCTATAATAGTATTCGCTTTGATGATGAAATCACTCGAAACCTGTTTTATAGGAACTTTATAGACCCTTATGAGCGAGAGTGGAAAAACGGTAATTCACGCTGGGACTTAATCGATGTTGTGCGTTTAACTTACGCTCTTCGACCCGAAGGGATCAATTGGCCTTGTGATGACTCTGGAACGCCAAGCTTTAGGCTTGAGGTCTTAAGTCAAGCTAATGGTATTGAGCACTTGTCAGCACATGACGCGATGAGTGATGTTTATGCCACCATCGGCCTAGCTAAGCTAATCAAGTCAGCACAGCCACAATTGTTCGACTATGTTTTTAAAAATAGAGACAAGCATAAGGTACTAGAGTTACTCGAACCAAATAAGCTTAAACCGGTTTTTCATGTTTCTTCGAAATTTCCTGCAAGTAAAGGGTGTTGTGCGCTTATTGTGCCGCTATTTCAAGACTCCAAGAATAAAAATTCCTTTATCTGTTTTGATCTAAGGCAAGACCCTGCTTACTTGTTTGCGCTGAGCAATGAAGAGATTCAGCGTCGGCTTTACATGCCTTCGGCGCAGCTTTCTGAGGGCGAAGAGCGGCCAGCAATCAAGGCGATTCATGTAAATAAATGCCCAATGGTTGTTCCTGCTGCAATGATAAAGACGATGTCTGCTGAACGACTTGAACGCTGGGAGCTGAATCTGGATTTGATGAGGTCACACTTAGAATGGATCAGAAATAACCCAATATTTGTTGAAAAAATTAAAGAAGTGTTCAGCCTGAGCTCCCCCGAGAGAAACGAAACAGACCCCGACTTGATGATATATAGCGGTGGTTTTTTCTCTACCCATGATAAAGCTGAGATGTCGCGCGTTAGGCAGGCCAGTGATATTGAGTTGGAGGAAGAGGAGTTTAGATTTCAGGATAGTCGTTTGCCGGAATTATTGTTTCGCTACAAAGCGCGAAACTTTCCTCAAACTTTGACGGAGGAAGAGCAGTCAAAGTGGGAGCGGTATTGTGCAAACAAATTGATGAGCGCCGATGGCGGGTACCTTACTTTTAAAGAGTTCTTCGATCGCATTCATGCAATATCTCAATCGGATATCGACTCTAAATCTCAGTCGGTGCTTGAAGATCTCCGGTTCTATGGTGAGTCTATCATTCCATATGCCTAGTAAAGAGCTTCAGATAGCGCGGGCTATCTGAAGCTAAATAAGCTTTTTCTAGAACTTGCTGAACCCTTGCCATTGTTCAGTAGAAAGATTCGTCATGCCCTCGGCGCTGTTAATTTCTGTCTTTTCTGGTTCTCTTGCCTGAGAGTTTTCAGAATTAGATTTTGCGACAACAGTAAGCACCCCGTTTTCGTCAGCAATAATGTTCTGAACTAGAGTGCTCATATCTTCTAAGGTAAGAGAGTTCACTTCTTTAGCTAATTGTTCTTTGGTGTCGAAGTCTACATTTTTTATATCAATGTCTTTCCAAAACCTATTGGAGCGTGAATAAAGGGTGTTGTCTTGCTTTAGTAGGTTTGCAACAACCGAGCTCTTGTGCTTGTTCAAGTCAGCTTTGCTTGTTGACCTAACTGTCTCTAAGCTTGTATGAATGAACGCCTTGGTTTCCTTATAAAGCTCTTGGCCTGTGTTACTAGGGGACTGAACAATGAACGCTATAGCCGGTACTTCAAGCAACTCAAAATTTGTTGCGAATACGATGTAACCCATTTGTTTTTGAGTGCGGACTTGGTTGTAGTAATCACTAGAGAGTATTTGAGTGAGTAGTAAGTACTTAGCACGTTCTTTGTGACTAGTAGTTTTTCCTTGTACATAGTGAACAAAGCCGGTATCACTGTGCTCGGTGTCGAGCGTGTTGAGCCAAGGAGTCTTAGGTGGTATGCGGCGAATTTTGGCGCGGCTGACCTCGGTCTTAGTTGCCTTATCAAGTAATATGCTTTGAATTAATTGTGCATTATTGAGTGTTGATGCACGCGATAGGTTTCCGCTACTCAACACTGCTATATCTAGTTGAGACAGAAAGTCTTCACGAAACTGATTAATATCTTCTAGTTTTATATCTCTAAGTGCGCTCAGACGTTCTTCTTCATTCCAAGAAGGAGCAATAACTACGTTCTGAGCTTTGGAAATAGCTTGCTGAAATGGCTTCTTATCTTTTGCGTTTGATAGGCTTCTAGACAAGCGTTCTTTCATTATAGAGAAACGAGAGGGAGAAAACTCTGCATATTTAACGGTGTTAAGTAACTTGCTTAGAAGTTGGGCCTGTCTATCGCTGTACCCGCTGATTTTGATGGTTACACCACGCATATGCTTGTATAGCTCGTAATGAAGGCCTGCAAGATAGGCAGGGTAGCTATATTCATTAAGCGAGTCAGTTAGAAGTTTTACTAAAAGATCTGTCATATTTAGCGTTGCCGCAGACTTAAGCGCTTCAGGGGAGCGTATGGTAAGGAATAAGTTTGATTTAGGCGTGCCAAAGCTAGTGTCAGTGTGATGCCATACTTCTAAGCCAAGTTGTTTGAGCAGAAGCTCTGGCTTTTCAGTATTCATCGTTTTAACTATTGATATGTTTTCCGGAATAAAAATGTTTTTCTCTGGCAGGCTTAGCCTATTGTCCTGCTTAGGCTTGATGAGTTTATCCAGAAGGTTCTGATCCAGTTCTTGAATGTTATAGGGTGCGTCGTACCAGTCAGTAAACCGTTTTCCAACAACTGCTTTAGCGCTAACCGCAACAAACATATTCTTGGGATTAAGATGGCTTAAGTATGTTTTGTATAACTCGTGATCGAACTGCTTGAGCGAGTAGGGCTTGATAAGAATATCTTCTGCTGAAGTAAACTGGAGCGCCCTTGATAGCTTGCTCGTGAAATGAATGGGTTCACTTTTCTCTTGATAGTTAAAAGCAATATCTAACATGGTTTTTTGTTCGTCAAAGTAAAGCTTTTTCAGGCCTTCTTTACGTAGAAGGTCAATATAACTATGAATGGTCTCTAGAATTCGTTCCTGGTTGTCAAAGCCAAACTGAGTCAAGCTCATGCGGATAACAAACAGTTCTTTGACTCTAGTATCAAACTCTGCACCGGCCGATAGTGAGTCGACTAGGTTTTCATTTTTTAATGCCGACAATAGGCTGCCTTTACCCTCATGGCCAATCAGGTTTGATAGGTAGGATACAGGCTTTGAGTCTTGGTGAAGGCTTGATGATGGTATGGGGAATGCGAGCATCATTGATCGCTTGTCCATTATCGATTGCGCTTCAACTTTTACAGGTAGGAAATCTTCTGCGAAGAAATCTTGCGATATGTCGGTAAACTCGACGTTGCTGTTTGGAATGTTACTGAACTTGGCTAGTGTCCACTTTTTAAGTGTTGAAAGAGGCTCTTTCCCCAAAATTACCAAAGTCATTTGATTCGCAGAGTAATTCTTTTGATAAAACTCTAATAAAGTGTCGCGTAACTTTTCTTCGCCTTTGTCACTCAGGGTTTCAAGGTTTCCAACAGAAAAGCGGCTATAGGGGTGATCGTCGGCTAATACTGCTTTTATTACAGAATAAAAGCGTCGTCCATCATCCTTGACTTTGGATGTGTATTCGGAATGAACAGCGTTAACTTCACGCTCGACATACTCGGCGTTAAAAAGCGGGTGAGTGAACTGCTCAGAAAAGCGTTCAAGCGCCGCTTCTAGGAATTCGGGTCGGATATCAAAGAAATAGTTTGTATTTTCAGGTGAAGTATATGCATTGTGTGAGCCGCCATGTTGAGTGATATATTTCTGATAAGCATCAGGCTCAGGGAATTTTTCAGTGCCAAGGAAGAGCATATGTTCAAGAAAGTGGGCCAAGCCCGGATATTCAAGAGGGTCACTTGCGCTGCCAATATTAACGTCTAGAGACGCAGAAGATTTATCGGTATTTGGGTCGGAAACCAGCAAGACTCGAAGTTTGTTTTCTAGTACTAAGTAATCGTAGTGCCGGCTATCATTAGGGCTTTTTTCTATAGAAAGGGAGGCGTTAACATTACTAGATATAATACCTACAGCGCATAATATGAAAAGCAAATAAACTGGCCGTAAAATTGATATTCCGAACACAGAAATTCCTCGATGATCAAAGTAAGTTTAGTGAGCTAGTATAGTGTTATTTCAGCTTGATAGGGGCTTTTGTTAAAGCAAGTTCACGTTAATAACATAATTATATATATTAGAGTAATGTATCTACGTAATCTGTAGTTAAAATAAGNTCACATGGCCGATTAGTATTATATTTCAGCATATTTTTGGCTTTATACTACAATTATCTTTGGTGTGGTCGCATTTGATTTCAGACTTAAGATACTGATGCAGGGAATTAACTAGTTATCCATTGGTAAGCGAATTCTGAGCGAAGCGCAATCAATTTATTCTTTTCGGGGTATTAAGTAATGAGCTATTTTTTGACCGGTGGAACCGGTTTTATTGGTCGTTTTTTAGTTGAGAAACTAATCGCGCGTGGTGAGAAGATATATCTTCTTACACAAGAGTCCAGTATGGAGCGCTATGAGGAATTGCTTGAGCGTTTTAACGTGTCAGGTGATGACGTTGTAGCGATCGTTGGCGATTTGACTCAGGATAACCTGGGTATCTCTGATGCTCAAATGGCCGAGCTCAAAGGAAATGTTAAGCACTTTTATCATCTAGCAGCGATCTATGATTTGAACGCTGGTGCTGAAATTCAGAAAGCAGTAAATGTACAGGGCACAAGAAACGCAATTGTTGCCGCGACAGAAATGCAAGCAGGCTGTTTTAACCATATTAGTTCGATCGCAGCAGCTGGTCTTTATAAGGGGACGTTTAGAGAGGATATGTTCGAAGAGGCCGAGAACCTTGACGATCCATACCTTCAAACAAAACATGACTCGGAAAAGGCTGTTCGAGACGAATGCTCTATTCCTTTCAGAATCTATCGTCCTGGTATGGTTGTGGGGCACTCTAAGACTGGTGAGATCGACAAGATTGACGGTCCATATTACTTCTTCAAAATGCTGCAAAAAATTCGTAACACTTTACCAAAGTGGATGCCTACTATTGGTATTGAAGGTGGCCGCATTAACGTTGTGCCGGTCGACTTTATTGTTGATGCAATTGATCATATTTCCCATGCAGATGGTGAAGATGGAAAATGTTTCCATTTGACTGACCCAGACCCACACAAGGTTGGTGAGGTTCTAAATATTTTTGCCGAAGCTGGTCATGCGCCAACCATGACAATGCGTGTTGATTCTCGCATGTTTGGTTTTATTCCTTCAATGGTTAGGAATGGCCTAAAGAACCTTCCTCCTGTTAAGCGTATTACGAGTGCGGTTTTAAATGATTTTGGTGTTCCAGAGTCGGCAATGGGTTTTATCAATTACCCAACAAAGTTCGACTCTCGCGAAACAGAGCGTGTATTGAAAGGATCAGGAATCGAAGTTCCTCGTCTAGAATCCTACGCACCTGCTATTTGGGATTTTTGGGAGCGTAACCTAGAC
The DNA here is from genome assembly GCF_001635365.1 of Oleiphilus sp. HI0128. NCBI lineage: Bacteria > Pseudomonadati > Pseudomonadota > Gammaproteobacteria > Oceanospirillales > Oleiphilaceae > Oleiphilus > Oleiphilus sp. HI0128. The sequence goes on from NZ_LWGG01000772.1 coordinate 7,564, forward strand.
CCAGATTTACATAAAGATCGTTCCTTAAAAGGTACTGTTGGTGGAAAAGTTTGTGTTGTCACGGGTGCAACATCGGGTATCGGATTGGCGACTGCGCATAAATTGGTAGATGCTGAGGCAATCGTATGTATCGCTGCTAGAACGCAAGAGACTCTGGACGAAGTTAAGGCTGAGCTACAAGCAAAAGGTAAGGGTGAAGTGCATGCTTATCGTTGCGACTTCGCGGACATGAATAACTGTGATGAGTTCGTTGAAGCCGTGCTAAAAGATCATGGTCATGTTGATTATTTGATTAATAACGCAGGCCGCTCGATCAGACGTGCGATTAACCATGCATTTGACCGTTTCCATGATTATGAACGAACTATGCAGCTAAACTACTTTGGTTCTTTGCGTTTGATTATGGGGTTCGCGCCATCAATGCTAGAACGTAAGTGCGGCCATATCGTTAATATTTCCTCTATTGGGGTACTAACTAATGCTCCACGCTTTTCTGCATACGTTGCATCAAAAGCTGCTTTGGATGCATTCTCACGTTGTGCTGCGTCAGAATTTTCCGATAGTAATGTGACTTTCACAACGATTAATATGCCGCTTGTGCGTACGCCGATGATTGGCCCAACTAAGATCTACGACTCTGTTCCGACATTGTCGCCAGATGATGCGGCAGATTTGATTGCTGAAGCGATTGTGCATCGACCAAAGCGTATCGCTACACGCTTGGGGACTTTTGCTGCAGTACTTCACTGCTTAGCTCCTAAGGTTGGTGAGATTGTAATGAATACTGGCTATAAGATGTTCCCTGATTCAGCTGCGGCTCAAGGTAAGGGGCAAGCTAATGAAAAGCCAAAAGTTTCAACAGAGCAGGTTGCATTCGCTG
>NZ_LWGG01000773.1:0-16590 GCF_001635365.1 Oleiphilus sp. HI0128
CTTGAGCTTGTTGAAGAATGCGCTGCTGCAGAATTTGCAGTCGTTGTTTTTTAACTTCTTCGCTTGTTTCATCAGGTAAATCTGCTGCTGGTGTACCCGGGCGCGCGCTATAGATAAAACTAAAAGAAGCGTCAAAGCCAACGTCATTGATCAGCTTCATGGTGTCTTCAAAGTCTTTCTCGGTTTCGCCAGGGAAGCCAATGATAAAGTCTGAAGAGATACTAATATCAGGGCGGTGCTTACGTATACGGCGAATTTTAGATTTGTACTCTAATGCCATATGGCCGCGCTTCATCGCATTCAATATTCTGTCTGAGCCGCTTTGAACAGGTAGGTGAAGGTGGCTTACCAGCTCAGGAGTATCGGCATAAACGTCGATAAGTGAGTCACTGAACTCAACCGGATGCGACGTTGTAAAACGAATTCGGTCAATGCCTTCAATGGCTGCGGTTAGTGTGATTAACTCAGCAAGATCCATCATGTCGCCATCGTGTGTTTCACCTTGGTAGGCGTTAACGTTTTGGCCGAGTAAGTTTATTTCACGCACACCTTGAGTAGCAAGGTGGGAGATTTCTGCCAGTACGTCATCAACAGGGCGGCTAACTTCCTCACCTCGCGTGTAAGGCACAACACAAAAAGTACAATACTTGCTACAGCCTTCCATAATTGAAACAAACGCAGAAGGGCCATTTATACCGGGAGCAGGGAGGTGGTCAAACTTTTCAACTTCAGGGAAGCTGATGTCGACCACGCCTACATCAGTTGTTTTTGATGCGTCGATCATCTCTGGTAGGCGATGAAGCGTTTGTGGGCCAAAGATCACGTCTACAAAAGGCGCGCGAGAACGAATCGCTTCACCTTCCTGACTGGCAACGCAACCACCAACGCCGATAGTTAGTTCCGGGTTGCTTTCCTTAAGCTTCTTCCAGCGACCAAGCTGGTGAAAGACCTTTTCCTGTGCTTTTTCACGAATAGAGCAGGTATTAAGAAGAATGATGTCAGCATCACTCTCGTTCTCGGTTAACTCAACTTTATGACTGTCTTGCAGTAAGTCTGTCATGCGAGATGAATCATACTCGTTCATCTGGCAGCCGTGAGTTTTAATAAAAAGCTTCTTGGTCGTGGTGTCGGTCATCTAAATATCAATCGCTTGCGAAAAGAGTTGCTTAAAAAATAGGCGGCAGATTATACATCTAAGCAGGCAGTGGGTGTAGTTTTTTCTGTCGCTAAAGACTGCCCTTAAAGATCAAAACACAAAAGACGGTTCACCACCGAGGGCACAGAGAGGCCTGCGGCCTACACAGAGAAAAGATAAAAACAGAGAAAAGATAAAAGCCTTTTTAGGTGTGTCTCCATCTCTTCCTCTGTGCAGCGAAGCGCCCGGTGTCCTCTGTGGTTCTTCGGTTTATCCCTTAAAGATCAAAACACAAAAGACGGTTCACCACAGAGGGCACAGAGCGGCCTGCGGCCTACACAGAGAAAAGATAAAAACAGAGAAAAGATAAAAGCCTTTTTAGGTGTGTCTCCATCTCTTCCTCTGTGTAGCGAAGCGCTCGGTGTCCTCTGTGGTTTAAGTTCTTTTCGCTTTTACCTTTAAGTGCAAAACCCCTATAATGCCCAGCCATAGAATCAACCACTAAAAAGTCTAATTCGTGTCTATCAAATCTAAGCTTCTCAGCACCCTTGTAATGTCCCTTTCTCTTGTTATGGCTGCCACGGTAAACGCTGCGCCATGGATTGATGTAGGTGACCTTAGGCTTCGAAATAATCTTCAGCTACTCAATGATGCAGAAGTGATCGATATCTCTTTAACGACCTGGCCGCTTATGTGGGCAGATGTAAAAAATGCACTAGCAGAAGCTGATCACTCGAAGCTCAATTCAGCACAAAAAACTGCGATTAGAGAATTACGCTTTGAGCTACGTAAGCAGACTAAGTCCGGTATTAAAAAAAGCCTTGAAGTGACAGCGGGCAGTGCTAGGCCATTATTAAGAGATTTTGGTTCTTTCCAGCAAGAAAAAGGAGAGATCCATAAAACAATGGAAGGTGATAGTGAAAGCTTTGCCTTCAGGCTTCAAGCTAATGTCATGACAGACCCTGGTGATGATGCCGTCCAGACAGACTTTTATGGCTCCTATTTGGCTGGCGTGCTGGGCGGTCGTGATGGCAACTGGGTATTGGGTGTTGGCGCAGTCGATCAATGGTGGGGCGCGGGTTCTCAGTCGAGTTTGATCCTGACAAATAATGCCGAGCCGGTGCCGAGCGTATTCTTAAGAACCAAGCAGGGGCAAACCTTTGAAACACCATTGCTTTCTTGGTTAGGAGAGTGGCAATTTGTATCTTATATTGGTCAGCTAGAAAGTGAGCGTACAATACCTGAGGCAAAACTTACTGGCATGCGTTTTACCTTTAGGCCGTTGAAAGGTCTTGAATTTGGTATGTCCCGTGCGATGCAGTGGGGTGGAGAAGGGCGTGATGAAGACTTGTCTACCTTCTGGAAGTCGCTTACTTCGCAGGGTGAAAATACAGCCAAGCAAGCGGGGAATCAGTTGGCTGGCTTCGATGTACGTTATGGCTTTGCATTGACTGATACGCTGGGTGCGGCCTTCCACGCACAAACAATTGGTGAAGACGAAGCGGGCTATATGCCATCGCGACGCACCCATCAAGCGGGCGTTCAACTTTCCCAAACACTAGAAGATAGCGCTTTCCTAAAGTACGAGTTGGAATACGCAAATACCATTGCGGATGGCTTTGAGACAGTATTTTATAATACCACCTATGAACATAGTCTTTATGAAAGTGGCTATCGCTATCATGGGCGTACGCTTGGTGCTAGTTTTGATAATGACTCAGAGGTTTTGTCCTTCGGGATGAGTCTTCAAAATGGTGATGGTTCGCTTTGGAGTGCGCGTGCCAGCTATTTACAGTTAAATGAAGATGGTGGCGTCAGAGGAAATGGGGTTTCTCTGAGTGCTCAATCACTTTATATGGCGGAATTTTATCACCAGTGTTTCATCTTTGATGGCCGTTTCAAAGCAGGGCTGACTTACCTAAGTAAAGACGTTGATACAGCGTTTACGTATGTAGAGCGCTTAGCTGCTTCGGTCTCATGGGAGTATCGATACTAGGGCTTGTGAAGTGTAAAAGCAGGCCTGTCATGCTATTATTCGCTTAGTCTAACGACAAGGCTTTTACCAATGATTATCAAGGAGGATAAGAGAATGGATAAAACAAAAGTGGACGATATGCTAATTCAAATGATACAGCCCAAACTCGAAGAGATTGAAACCCGCTTCTCAAACGGTGAGGGCCTAAGTAGTGAAGATATCAATACACTGCTGCTTAAGTCGCAATATAATCATATCAATCATTTAGATGAAAAATTAAATGAAGTGACCGATAGTGTGGCAAGCCTTAAAGGTGAATTTGCTGGCTTGAAAGGTGAATTTGCTGGCTTGAAAGGTGAGTTTTCTGATTTGAAAGGTGAGTTTTCTGATTTGAAAGGTGACTTTACAGGCCTAAGAGGCGAGTTTGTCGGCCTGAAAGGCGAATTCAAGTTGTTGGAACAAAAGGTAAACAAAGGCTTCGAACTTATGGGGGCTAGAATGGACGCTTTTGAAAAACGAATTGAATTGAAGATATCTGAAGCGATAAACAAGAATATGCGCTGGAGCATAGGCTTGATAGCCTTAATCGTTACTGTTCTCAAGCTAGCGGATACCTTTGCCGGAAACTGAATAATTAACAATACCGCCCCTGTCTCAAACAACCCTGAGCAACTCTAAATAGAAAGGAAATAAGTGTCGTGACAAGTTATGAAAATGTAAAACAGCAGCTAACAGACAGCCCCAAAACCTGGTTGGTAACGGGTGTTGCCGGTTTTATCGGTTCTAACCTGCTAGAAACACTGCTAAAACTAAACCAAAAAGTTGTAGGTTTGGATAACTTCGCCACTGGGCATCAATACAATTTAGATGAAGTTCAAGGCTTGGTAGCGTCTGATCAGTGGCAGAACTTCTCATTTATCGAAGGTGATATCAGAGATTACGAAACCTGCCAGAAGGCGGTTTCAGGTGCTGACTATGTTTTACACCAAGCAGCGCTTGGCTCCGTTCCTCGTTCTATCGCAGACCCGATTACCACGAATGCAGCGAATATCACTGGCTTTCTCAATATGCTCCAGGCTGCAAAAGAAGAGCAGGTAAAAAGCTTCACCTACGCGGCCAGTAGTTCAACCTATGGTGACCACCCTGCGTTGCCAAAAGTAGAAGAAAATATCGGCAATCCGCTTTCACCTTATGCGGTAACCAAATACGTAAACGAATTATATGCCAGTGTGTATGCCAGAACCTATGACTTCAAAACGATTGGTTTGCGTTATTTCAATGTGTTCGGCAAGCGACAAGACCCTAATGGTGCCTATGCAGCGGTTATTCCAAAGTGGACCTCTTCAATGATTGAAGGTGAAGATGTCTTCGTTAACGGCGATGGCGAAACAAGTCGAGACTTTTGCTATATCGATAACACTGTGCAAATGAATATTCTTGCGGCCACTGCACCTGACGAAGCTAAAGATGAAGTGTACAACGTCGCACTGGGTGATCGTACAACCTTGAATGACTTGTATGTATCTATACAAAAAGCACTAGCTGAGAATGATGTTGATGTTTCGAAAGAGCCAATTTACAGAGACTTCCGAGCTGGTGATGTAAGGCACTCGCAAGCCGATACAAGCAAAGCTAAGGCAAAGCTTGGTTATGCGCCAGAGTATCGAATTCTAGAAGGTATTTCCGAAGCGATGCCATGGTATATTGAATTCCTAAGTTCAAAATCCTAAAAGACGGTTCACCACCGAGAACACGGAGCGGCCTGCGGCCTGCACAGAGAAAAGATTAAAAGCTTTTTTTTTAGAAGTGTCTCAATTCCTTCCTCTGTGCAGCGAAACGCTCGGTGTCCTCTGTGGTTCAATTGGTTTTCTTTAAAGATCAAAACACAAAAGACGGTTCACCACCGAGAACACAGAGCGGCCTGCGGCCTACACCGAGTAAAGATTAAGGCTTTCTTTAGATGTGGCTCTATCCTGTCCTCGGTGCAGCGAAGCGCTATGTGGCTACCAAAGTCTAATTCCTTCCAGTAAGATAAGGCATGAAAATTCACTGCTTTAAATTATAGTTAGAGTCATTTGCATAAATGAGAATTACCGAAGGGCAAGCGCAATCCATTAAAGGTATCGTTGCCAGTTTAATTGATCCTGGCGTAGAAGTGTGGTTGTTCGGCTCGCGAGTGGATGATCATGCAAAGGGCGGTGATATAGACCTACTCGTGGTGTCAAAGCACGATATCGACGAACTCGTATTCGTTGCGGCTAAAATAAGCACGCAAGTATCTCGCTTGTTTCATGGGCGTAAAACCGATGTGATACTTCAAACACCAAGTGTAGAGCTTTCGCCAATACATACCATAGCAAAAGAAACCGGGATTAAGTTATGACCCTAGATCAAGGTCAGTTAGAAAGGCTACGGTATCTGTGCCGAATCGTGTCAAAAGAAATTACTCATCTACAATACTCTGAAGGAAGGCTATTTGCAGGTGGTTTTGACGAGGAAAAGGCGGCGCAGTTAGATACTAACCCTGACTTGGCTGAGGTGCTCGAGGCCTATGTGGGGCGCTTCTGCCGCCTGCAAGATACGGTTGGTGATAAGTTGTTGGTTGCATGGCTCAAGGCTACGCAAGAAAAAGTAGGTGTCGCGATCGATAATCTGGATAGAGCTGAAAAGCTTGGCTATTTGGAAAGCAGTGATACGTGGTTAGAGCTAAGAAGAATTCGGAATCAAATGATTCACGAATACATTGAAGATGCAGGGCAGCTTAGCCAAGCAATTAATCTGTCAAAAGATAATATTCCCCTAATAGTGAACTTTGCTCAAAAGCTAATTAGTGATCTTCAGGGCAGATTTGATATTTGAGTAAAGCTGACACTTTCTCTGTGCAGCAAGCGCTCTGTGTCCTCTATGGTTCATCGGTTTACCCCTTAATTAAAGATCAAAACATAAAAGACGGTTCACCACCGAGGACACAGAGCGGCCTGCGGCCTACACAGAGAAAAGATAAAAGCTTTATTAGATGTGTCTCAATCCCTTCCTCGGTGCAGCGAAGCGCCCGGTGTCCTCGGTGGTTCATCGGTTTATCCCTTAATTAAAGATCAAAACATAAAAGATGGTTTACCACAGAGGGTACAGAGCGGCCTGAGGCCTGCACCGAGAAAAGAAAGCGTTTTCTTAAAAGCGCCTTAAGCACGCTCTCAGTATTTCCCTGTTATACTGACAACACTAAGAATTGTTGAGGGTAGGCTGTGCGGCTAAGTTCATTTCAAGTATCAAAAATTAAAGAATCTGTAGAGGCAGTTTTAGGCGCTGAGGCAGAGGTGATTCTTTTTGGTTCACGAGTAGATGACTCTGCAAGGGGTGGGGATATCGACCTTTTTGTTGAGACGGCGCGACAAATTGAAAATAGGGCGTCGGCCGCTGCTCGAATCGCGGCAAAAATTCAGATGGCAATCGGTGATCAAAAAATAGATGTGATTTTGGTGGATGCTCTAACGCCGTATCAAACTATTCATAAGCAAGCTAAAGCGCAAGGAATAGCGCTCTAAATAAAAAATAGAGAAGGATTATTTTAATGGGTAATAATAAAGACCGTTTACGACACTTGATTAAAGTGGCAGAAAAGGAAGCAAAGCACTTAGAGTTGACGTGGAGCCGCTTAAAATCTGAAGAAGTTAATCCCCAATGGGTTGCTGGTCTTGAAGATGATCTAGATATGGCTGAGCGGGTCGATGCGTTTGTCGCAAGGTTTGGCAGGCTTCAAGATCACTTAGGTGATAAGTGTACTCCCGAGTTATTAAAACAAATGCTTGAAACGCCAAGTTCTGCAATCAATAACTTGGGACGAATGGAAAAGCTTGGATTAATTGCTTCGGTCGAACAGTGGATAGAGGCGAGAAATCTTAGAAATCGTTTGGTTCATGATTATGTAGATGATCATGAAGAGTTTGCGTCTGCGCTTAATCGGGCAATTGGGTTGGTGGATGTGTTGCTGGCTGTCCAGAAATCATACAATAAGCAGGCTCAATCGCTTTTAGCTCTTTAAGGTCAAAACACAAAAGACGGTTCACCACAGAGGGCACAGAGAGGCCTGCGGCCTACACAGAGAAATAAAAATATCAAAGCCGTCATAAGCAAGATCCTATCACTCGTGTTATTCTGTCTATTATCTAGATCATAAAATGACAAAGCCACTGAAACGGTTTAAGCGATATGGAAAACTCCGAGCTGGTTTCTCTAATAAAACAACATCTACCAAGTGTTAAATTGATTTACCTCTTTGGCTCAAGAGCTACTAATGAAGCTCGACCTTCGAGTGACTGGGATATCGCAGTCATGGCAGAGAAAAAAATACCCGTATCTACCTTATGGGAGCTTAAAGAGCTCCTGGCAAATACCTGTTGTGCAGAAGTTGATTTGATTGACTTGCTTCAATCGACCACGGTTTTGAATGTGCAAATTATAGAGCGAGGTCAGTTGCTGTATGATGCTTGTGACGCTGCGATGTCTTTCGAAACGCGTGTTCTCAGCATGTATGGCCGTTTACAGGAGGGGCGTGAAGACATTATGACTGACTTTGTTGCTCAGCTTAAAGGAATGAAGCATGGATGATGTCATACTGAATAAACTCGCAACAATAAAACGGTGTTTGCAGCGAGTTCGCGAGGAATTTACTAGCGAGGCAGAATTCAAACAAAATTACACCAAACAAGATTCTGTCTTATTGAATATTCAAAGAGCGTGTGAGGCGTCAATTGATATAGCAAATTATCTAATTCGTGTGCACCGGCTGGGAATACCTCAGTCGGCACGTGATAGTTTCGATATTCTAGCAGGGGCAAAATTGATTACGGTCGACATCTCTGGCGCGATGAAGCGAATGGTTGGCTTAAGAAATATAGCAGTGCATGATTACCAAACGCTCGATTTAGATATTGTGATTTCAGTAATTGAAAAGCACTTGTCAGATTTCGAAGGTTTTAGTGCAGAAGTTATTTCGGAGTAGTGAGAAGTAGCCCTTAAAGATCAAAACGCAAAAGCAGGTTCACCACAGAGTGCACAGAGAGGCCTGCGGCCTACACAGAGAAAAGATCAAAGCTTTCATTTAGATGTGTCTCAATCTCTTCCTCTGTGCAGCGAAGCGCTCGGTGTCCTCGGTGGTTCATCGGTTTATCCCTTAAAGATCAAACCATAAAAGCTGATTTACCACCGAGATCACAGAGAGGCCTGCGGCCTACACCGAGAAAAGATAATAGCTTTTTAGTGTGTCTCAATCTCTTCCTCTGTGCAGCGAAGCGCTCGGTGTCCTCGGTGGTTCAAGTGTTTGTTCCTTAAAGATCAAAACATAAAAGACGGTTCACCACAGAGGGCACAGAGCGGCCTACGGCCTACACAGAGAAAAGATTAAAGCTTTCATTTAGATGTGTCTCAATCCCTTCCTCTGTGCAGCGAAGCGCCCGGTGTCCTCGGTGGTTCATCGGTTTATCCCTTAAAGATTAAGACATAAAAGCTGATTCACCACCGAGAACACAGAGCGGCCTGCGGCCTGCACCGAGAAAAGATAATAGCTTTCTTTAGATGTGTCTCAATCTCTTCCTCTGTGTAGCGAAGCGCTCGGTGTCCTCGGTGGTTCAAATGTTTATTTCTTAGGGTTCCAAGGAATGACAAACATCAAATAATGTAAACAAATGTTAAAATAGACCACTCCACCAACTAGTAAGCCCCTCCTTTAAATGCTAAATTAGCGCCCATTAAGATGATCGTCATACATGGTCATCACAGTGAAGTACTCTCTAATAATGATGGAATCAGGAATGATCGATACACTCTCTCGCCTAAGGCTCACTGGGCGTGCATTTCTTTTTGTAGTAGCAGCTTTATTCTCGCTTCAATCTTTTGCCCTACAGCCTACACCGGCGCAGCTCGAACAGTTTAAGCGTCTCCCTGCAGCGGAACAGGCTCGTTTAGCACAGCAGTTTGGTGTGGATATTCCCAATGTAAATGCTGCGCAAACGCCTGTGGTTGCACAAACTAACAGCGTCATGCCGGTGGCTCAGCAGCAAGTAGCTGAGTCTGTGGGCGGTGAGATTAACACCAATACTGAAATGGAAGAAGGCAAGCTGCCTGCTTTCGGATACGATCTATTCGCAGGTCAGCCAACGACCTTTGCACCCATTACTGATATTCCTGTTTCATCTGATTACGTACTAGGCCCAGGTGATTCACTAAAAGTGAACCTCTATGGTAAAGAAAGCCAATTCTTCGAGTTGGTTGTTGATCAGGAAGGGCAAGTTTATATCCCTGACTTAGGCCCAATGAGCTTAGCTGGCCTAGACTTCTCTGAAGCCAAAGAAAAAATCAAAAAGACTATTGATCAAAAAATGATTGGTGTTAAAGCCAGTGTTTCGATGGGAAGCTTGCGTTCGATTCGGGTCTTTGTATTGGGTGAAGCTCGTGTGCCGGGTTCCTATGTGATTAGCTCCCTCTCAACCATGACTAATGCACTAGTACTGAGTGGTGGTGTTTCAGAGTTGGGTTCACTGCGTAATATTCAGTTAAAACGCAAAGGTAAGCTTGTTCAATCTCTCGATGTATATGACCTACTGCTAAAAGGTGACACCTCGGGTGATGCTCAGCTTAAATCGGGCGATGTGGTATTTATTCCCGCTGTTGGCCCTCAAGTAGCAATAAAGGGGCAAATTAAACGCCCAGCATATTATGAGCTTAAAGGAAACGGCTCCGTTTCTGATCTTCTCTCTTATTCCGGTGGCATGTTGGCTTCTGCTTACCCTCAAGGCGCGACGCTTGAACGGGTTAATGAGCAAAATGAACGTGAGTTCCTGAATTTAGACTTATCATTAAATGCTGATATAAACCGCACTTTAAAAAATGGTGACCAGATTACCTTACCTAAAATTCTGCCGAAGGTAGAAAATGTCATTAAAGTAGTTGGCCATGCAGAGCGTGCCGAAACGCGCCGTTGGACACCGGGTTTGCGAGTGAGTGATATCATTCAAAGTGTTGAATACTTAAAGCCGGAGCCAGACTTAAATTATGCTTTAATCAAACGCTATTCAAAACCAGAGCGAACCTTAAGTGTTCACGCTTTCAGTATCGCAGATGCATTGAAATCTAAGCAAAGCGAAGCAGACCCAGTACTACAAGACCTAGATGAACTCGTGTTCTTTGGCCTATATGGTGATCGCTCTGAAGAAGTTGTTAAGTTAGTGGAAGAACTGCGTCAGCAAGCAAGTATTTCTACTCCTTCAAAAGAAGTATCGATCGGTGGCAACGTTCGTTACCCAGGTGTTTATCCCTTAGTTGAAAATATGACTGTCGAGAACTTGCTTTCTGCCGCTGGTGGCCTGACAGAAAAAGCTTACCTATCAAGCGCTGAATTGAACAGAACAACCATTAACGAACAGCAAGATAGAATACAAGATAGAAGAATTATTCAACTTTCTGATGCGACCGCCATATCAAGTAAGCTTCAGGCAAGAGACGTACTAACCGTTAAAGCAATTCCAGAGTGGGCAGAGACTAAACAAATTACCTTACGCGGCGAAGTGAAGTTCCCAGGTGTTTATCCCTTCCATAAAAACGACACTTTAGCAGATGTAATTGAACGTGCTGGCGGCTTAACTGAATATGCTTATGCGCCTGGAGCAATGTTTACGAGAGAAGACTTAAAGACTCAGCAGGCGCAGCAGCTAAGAGAAATGCAATCGCGATTAGAGGCTGATATTGCAAAGGCTGAAGTAGTTGCAGCGAATCAAACAACGCTTGATGCAAGTAAAGCTCAGGGCTTAGGAGAGGCTCAGGGTTTATTGGATAAACTCAAGACTACTCCTGCCCTAGGTCGTCTAGTTATTGATCTTGAAAAGGTTATTACAAGGCAAGAAGCTTATTCAATATCGCTTAAGGATGGAGATGAACTATTCATCCCCGAGAGAAAGAGCTCCGTGACAGTTATTGGTGAAGTCCAGCTTCCAGTATCTCAACTCTTTGAGCAAGAGCTAGATTACTGGGATTACATTGAGCGCAGTGGTGGCATGACCGATAAAGCTGATGATGAACGTATTTATATTATTAAAGCTAATGGCGGGGTTCAGATGCCTGACTCGTCTAGTTGGTTTGCAAGTAATGATGCTCAGCTTGCGCCGGGCGATACTGTTGTTGTGCCGCTAGATGCGGATAAGATTGACCAGGTTGTTTTGTGGCGTGATATGAGTCAGATCTTTTATCAGATTGCTTTGGGTGCGGCTGCGGTTGGGAGCTTGTAATTTTTTGGGTGAGTTGTTTGATTGAGCAAACAGAGAAATAGAGATAGTGATGAGAGAATTGCCTAGTAGTACGGGAAAAAGTGACGAAATAGATTTACAAGCGTTGTTAGGTGCTATCTGGCGTGGGAAAATGATAGTGTTGTTGATGACTCTTTTGTTTTCTTGTAGTTCAGTGTTTTATGCTATTTCTTTACCGGATAAATATCGATCAGTTTCTATTTTAGCCCCTGCGAGCGGGTCTAGTTCATCATCTTTATCTCAGTTAGCTGGGCAATTCGGCGGATTAGCATCTTTGGCTGGCGTTAACTTAGGTGGCAATGGTGGTGCCGACAAAGCGACGATAGCTCTCGAGTTGATGAAGACATGGGGGTTTTTAGAGGAATTTATTGAATCTGCTGATATAGCGGCAGAAGTATACGCCGTAACGGGTTGGAATAAATCAGAAAATAAGTTGATCTATGATTTAGATATTTATGACCCTAAAACTAATCAGTGGCTTCTAGATCCCGAAAGTGAAGATAATAGTACCTTTGAGCCGAGTAGTTGGGAGCTTTATCGAGAATTAAGCGGTCGGTTACTTATAAATAGGGATAAGGAAACTGGACTGATACGTATTTCTTTAGAGCACTTTTCGCCACATATCACTAAACAGTGGTCAAATATGTTGGTAGAAAAAATCAATCAATTGATGAAAGAAGAAGATAAAGCCTCCGCAAAGAGGAGTATTAAGTTTCTTAAAAGTCAGGTTGCTAATACTCATGTAGCAGATATGCAGACGGTATTTTATCAACTAATAGAAGAACAGGCAAAGACTTTAATGCTAGCGGAAGTTAGTAATGAGTATGTGCTTAAAACTGTCAGTGCTCCAAAGGTCCCTGAAGTGAAATCAGGGCCTAACCGAGCTCTTATATGTATTGTAGGGTTTATGCTTGGGAGCGGGATAGGAATAATTTTCGTATTGATTCGCTTAAGTTTCAACTCTAGGCGAAAGTCATAGACCGACTTACAAATCAAGAATCACATATAGTATCAAGTTATAATGAAATCAGACAATGTAGTTTATGAAGTAATGAAAAAAGCACCTCAAATATTAGTTGTTATTCCAGCGCGAGGAGGCTCTAAGGGGATTCCTCGTAAGAACTTACGCCCTTTAGCTGGGTATCCATTGATTTATTACAGTATCTCTGCCGCATTAGGGGCAGAGTCTGTAACTGATGTCGTAGTTTCGACTGAGGACGAAGAAATCGCGTTGTTTGCGAAACGGTTTGGGGCATCGGTTGTAATGAGAACCTATGAACTAGCTGATGATACTACTACGTTGGACCCTGTTATTGTCAATGCTGCGATTAATTCTGAGAGTGAACTGCAGCGCAAATATGATTACGTAGTTACGGTTCAACCGACGTCGCCACTCATTCGTTCTATAGACATTGAAAATAGTATTCGTTCAATTACTAAATCCAGTTTAGATACAATAATTAGTGTTGTGGATGATAGGCATTTACGCTGGGGAGTCAATGACGGTCAAACTGTACCTCTCTACAGCGAGCGAGTTAATAGGCAGCAGTTGTCTCCTTGCTATAGGGAGACGGGAGCAGTAGTTGTTTGTAGTCGAGAGCAGCTTGAGAAAGGTACTAGGATTGGTGGTTCTGTAGGTATTTACGAGATTCCTCATGAGTATAGCTTTGATGTTGATGCCTACTCAGATTTTTACTTATGCGAAGCGATGCTAACAAGAAAGAAAATTGTGATTAGTGTTGTTGGTTACGCAGAGGTAGGACTGGGCCATGCTTTTAGAGCAATAATGTTAGCTCATGAGCTGGTTCAGTATGAAGTAGTTTTTGTGTGCGAACAAAAGTCTGATTTAGCTATCCAGTATATTCGTGAATACAATTATACAGTTGTCGTTAGTGATAACGATAAGTTGGCAGAAACAATAATTTCTATTAATCCCGATTTAGTTATCAACGATATTCTAGATACAACTCTAGAGTATATGAACTGCTTGTCTAGATTTGGCGGTAAAGTTGTAAATTTTGAAGACTTAGGCGAGGGAGCCAACTCTGCTGATCTAGTTGTAAATGCGCTATACCCGCATCAGTCATCGGATGAAAAGGTACTAGTTGGAGCCAAATATTTTTGTTTGCGCGATGAGTTTTTGTTTCTCGATGCTCAATCCTCCAGGCTTAGTTCTGGTCAGGTTAATAAAATACTGATTACGTTTGGTGGTGTTGATGAAGGAAATGTTACGAAGAGGGCCCTTGAAGAGCTGGCAAGCTTATGTATCTCAAACAATATTGATATCGATGTGATAACAGGTCCCGGTTATGAGCACTTTGATTCGTTAGAAAAAGTCATTGAAAAGAATGAACGATTGAGATGCAATATTGTTAAGGAAACTAAGAGAATTTCTGAATACATGGTCGATGCAGATTTAGCTATAACTTCAGCTGGACGAACGGTGTTAGAGCTAACGGCTCTCTATGTACCTACAATTGTTATTGCTCAAAATGATAGAGAAATGACCCATACCTTTGCTTCAGAAGAAAATGGAATATGTCATTTGGGGCATCGTAAAGAAATAGTTCATAACTCCATTCTTGATAAGGTAACAACGTTAGTCAATAGCAGCAAAACAAGACAGCTAATGGTCGAGAAGATGAGTGATTTAGATTTAAGAAATGGTAAGTCCAGAGTGATATCCGCTATTAGGGCCTTGATAAGCTAATTGAAGGGAATAAATATGAATAATCAGTTTAAAATTGGTAATGCCCTCGTTGGCGATAATTTAAAGCCTTATATAATCGCAGAGATCGGCGTTAATCATGAAGGCAGTATGGAATTGGCTAAACGTTTGATAGACGAAGCTAAAGCGGGTGGTGCTCATGCCGCAAAATTTCAGTCCTACAAAGCTTCAAAAATTGCTTCTAAACATAGTCCAGCATACTGGGACCAATCAAAGGAACCCACAGATAGTCAATTTAAGCTGTTTCAGAAGTACGATAACTTTGAAACTGAGCAATATGAAGAGCTAGCAGATTATTGTCAGTCTATTGGAATAGATTTTATGTCAACGCCATTTGACTTGGATGCTGTTGATTTCTTAGACCCCTTAATACCAGCGTTTAAAGTTGCTTCAGCGGATATTACTAATGTTCCATTGATCAGAAAGTGTGCTTCAACGGGAAAGCCTCTAATTATGTCAACAGGCGCAGCTACATTACCTGAGATAGAGTTTGCTTTGCAGGTAGCACGGGAAGCTGGTGCAAAAGAGATTAGTTTGCTTCATTGCGTATTGAATTACCCAACACCGATAGACCATGCTCAACTAGGAATGATTACAACGCTAGCTCGAGTATTTCCGGATGTGGTAATTGGGTATTCAGATCATGTGGCTCCTGACGAGACTATTAGTAGTTTAGAGGCCTCTATGCTATTGGGTGCGTGTATTTTGGAGAAGCATTTTACTCATGATAAAACACTTCCTGGAAATGATCATTATCATGCAATGAACAAAGAAGACCTAAGTAGATTTGTTGGTAAGGCAGAACTGTATGCTGAGTTGATATCTGGGGCTTCTAAAGACCTAAGTAAAGAAAGTGCTGCTCGATTAAACGCACGAAGAAGTATTGTTGCGAAAGGGGATATCAAGAAAGGTCAAACAATAACTGAAGATAACTTAATTGCCAAAAGGCCTGCGCATGGTATAAGCCCTATTAACTGGGATTCAGTTGTTGGTAAAGAGGCTCGTGTTGATATTGAAGATGACACTTTAGTTCGCTGGGAAGACATAGTTTGATGGAAAGTATTAATAACGAGCAGCCTTATTATGTAGTTCTGACTGGCTCTAAGAACAATGCTGGTGACTTTTTGATAAAGCATAGAGCATTTAGGCTATTTAGCGATGTGAGACCTGATCGGAAGGTTATTGATCTAAATTCTTGGGAGGCTTTTGACGAGAAAACCTTATCACTAGTCAATAATTCTAAGGCTTTGATATTGTTGGGCGGGCCTGCGTTGCAAAAGAATATGTATCCTGGAATTTACCCATTGACACAAAATTTAGATCAAATTCAAGTACCTATCACTATGATGGGGGTTGGGTGGAAGAGCTTATCAGGGCGGTGGCCAGATACTCGAAATTATGACTTATCTGAAAGCACATTGAGGCTCTTATCGAGAATTGATAAAGATGATCTGCCCGTAAGTGTGCGTGATTACCACACATTGAATGTCCTTAGTACCTCTGGGGTTAGATGTGGCTTGATGACCGGTTGCCCAGCTACTTACGACCTAGAATATGTCGGTTCTAGCTCGCTTGAACAAGAAGAGATTTGTCGAGTTGCTTTTTCACTAGGAGTGGCTTTTTTATATTCAAAATCGTTAAAAAAACAGATGGAGAGCGCAATTCTTTCTACAAAAGCCTTGTTCCCAAATGCCAAGTTTGAAGTAGTCTTTCACCATGGCACAACGGAAAGCTTTTTGAAGACTCCTTCTGCTAAGAAAGAGCACTTAATCGGGCATCAGAAATTTATTACCTGGCTACAAGAAAAGGGCGTAGACTACGTTGATATATCTGGTTCTGCGGAAAATCTTATCGAGTATTATAGTCAATGTGATTTACATATAGGATATAGAGTTCATGCACATATTTTCATGAATAGTATTTCTAAACCTTCTGTTCTAGTAGCGGAGGATGGCCGAGGAAAGGCGTTGAGAGACGTATTTGGCGGCCTGGTTTTAGATGCGTTTGACTCTGTTGGCATGGGAATTGTTGCTCGGATAATTAGAAGACTTAGAATCTTTGACACCTTTCATACAAGCGAGAATTTAGTTTCTGAGTTGAGCGGTGCTATTGAGTATGAAATAAACAATGGACTACCCCGAATTTCACCATCGAGGGGAGTTATAGATTCAAATTTCAGAGTTATGAAAGACTACCTAAAAAGCTTACCTTAGATAATAAACTGGTTGATCTCCCATGCTTTCAGCAAGAAATCTTTACTTCCTATGGAGGCTTCTATACGTCGGACTGAAACCTGGAGCGGTTTTTGTTTCGGCTAAGTTCTTGTCAGCTGAAGTTGCGAACACGCTTTCATTAGCTATCGTTTTGTCAGCTACTTTGATGGCGTCACTATCTTTTGGGTCTTATCGACTGTTGTTTAAGTATGCCGATACAGATAGAGCTAATTATTATGAGG
>NZ_LWGG01000774.1:0-6979 GCF_001635365.1 Oleiphilus sp. HI0128
TGGACGGAATTCGCCGAAGGCTTCACGTAAGGTATCTGACCATTCGCCCGTGGTTACGCGCGCTTTTGCACATTCAATAGAGGCTGCCATCATATTTTCGCCATTTTTTGCGGCTTCAGCCAAGGCTTTTAGAGAAGCTTCTACACGGGCGGCATCGCGGCTGGTTCGTGTATTGTTTAAGGCATCAATGGTTTTCTGAGCAGCTTCAGCGTCGACCATAAATATACCGCCGTCACTGTCTCCAACGAGTGGTGATTCAATACCGTCTGTCCACTTGTTCTTACCGACCACAACTTGCTCGCCTTGAGCCAGCTTGCTCATTCGCTCGCCTTGAGAAGAAACAAGAGAAGACTTCATATAACCGGTCTTGATAGCTTCAACACAACCGCCCATATCTAGAATCTTATTAATTTCTGCAAAGGCTTGCTCTTTTAGCTCAGCTACTTTTGATTCGATAACCTTAGAGCCTTCGAATAGGTCAGGGTACTCAAGCAAGTCAGTTTCATAAGCCATAACTTGCTGAAGACGCAGTGACCACTGCTGATCCCAAGGGCGCGGAAGGGATAGAGCTTCGTTCCAGGCAGGTAGCTGAAGTGCGCGACAACGTGCGTTACGGCTAAGTGTCACGCCTAATGTTTCGATCAGAATACGCCATGCATTGTTTTCTGGCTGTTCTTCAGTCAAACCCAAAGAGTTAACCTGAACACCGTAACGGAAGCGACGGTATTTAGGGTTCTTAACACCGTAACGTTCACTGGTGATCTCATCCCACATTTCGCCAAATGCGCGCATTTTGCAGGTCTCTTCTACAAAGCGCATACCAGCGTTTACAAAGTAAGAAATTCGGCCAACGCAACGCTCAAACTCTTCTTCATTGAAGCAGTCACGTTCTTTGATTGCATCCAGAATTGTAATTGCTGTTGTCAGAGCGAAAGCGAGTTCTTGAACAGGCGTCGCGCCGGCTTCTTGAAGGTGATATGAGCAAATGTTTGAAGCATTCCATGAAGGAATGTTGTGCAAGCAGTATTCATACATGTCGACGATAATGCGAATAGAATCTTCTGGTGGGAATATGTAGGTACCACGTGCCAGGTACTCTTTGATCAAGTCATTTTGAGTCGTGCCTTTAAGCTGGCTAATATCTATGCCACGCTCTTCAGCTAAAGCAACATACAAAGATAATAACCACATGGATGTACCATTGATGGTCATCGAGGTGTTCATTTCCTCTAAAGGAATGTTATCGAATAGTACTGCCATGTCATCGAGTGAATTGATCGGCACGCCGACCTTGCCAATCTCGGGTTTCGCAATATCATGATCGGAGCTGTAACCACATTGCGTGGGGAGATCCATTGCAATACTTAAACCCGTCTGGCCTTTTGCCAGGTTATTACGGTAAAGCTCATTGGAGGCCCAAACATTGGTGTGTCCGGCGTAGGTTCTGAAAATCCACGGACGGTCTTTGCTCGGCTTATCTTCTTTATCGTAGATCAGATGCGCTTTATTTTGCTCACTCATGTTACTTCATTCCGATGTGGGTCGATTCCGAGAGTACTTGAGGCTCTGTCCTCGACACTGCATGTCGCTAGTTCAATGTTTATTAGAGATCGGTCAAAGCGTCTTTCAATAGGAAAGTTTTTGAATGATCTCTTTTAGGGTTTGCTTAGCCAGCACAACAGCTTGGCTGGCTGAGAATCAAATCGCAATCTACGCTGCGTTCTCGATTAGGGTTCTGGCAATTACTTTCAGTGCAAGAGTCTCTTCAGCACCTTCAAAGATAGAGAGTACGCGGGCATCAATCCAGTAACGGCTCACTGCTGATTCTTCTGCATAGCCCATACCTCCGTGAATCTGCAATGCCTCACGTGTTAGCCACTCAGAAGACTTACAAGCAAATAGTTTCACTAGGCTGGCTTCCATCTGGCCTTTGCCTTCATCCATCAAACGGCCTACGGCGTAGGTAAACTGGCGCGAAGCGGTCATCAAGGTCGCCATGCGAGATAGTTTGCTTAGGGTAAGCTGGTATTCACCCACAGGCTGGCCAAATACTTTACGTTCTTGTGAGTAGCTGATCGCACGCTCATAAGCGGCTTGCATGAGGCCATTTGCACGTGCAGCAGTTTGGATACGTCCACCAGAGAAACCTGCCATCGTGTAATAGAAGCCTTTACCCAGGCCTTCTTCACCACCTAACAAGTGGCTGTCTGGAACAAAGACATTATCGAAGAATACGTCGAAAGAGTGCATGCCTCGGTAACCGATTGTTGGGATTGCTTTCCCGCTTAGCTTACCGCCACCTTCTTGCTCGTATTCAAAATCATGGCCGTCGAAAGAAGGTTTTTCAACTAGGAACATGCTTAAGCCTTTGTGGCCCAAGCCTGGATCAGGGTTAGTACGCGCTAGTGTTAACAAAACGCCAGCTTTACCGCCAAAAGTACACCATGTTTTCGCGCCGTTAAGTACCCAACCACCGTCAACTTTTTCAGCTTTTAGTTTCATGCCTGCAACGTCAGAACCAAAATCTGGCTCGGTAATGGCAACTGCGCAGGATGGGTCAGCCCAAGCTAGCTTTGGCAGCCAATATTGTTTCTGTTCTTCAGTACCACCGGCCATGAGAGCTTTAGAAAGAATCTCAGGACGTGTAATCAAACTACCTGCTGCGGCTAAAGAGCCACGAGACAGTTCTTCAGTTACAACGATCATGCCCATGTTATCTTCACGGTCGTCTGGCTGTAAGCCGTCGTAGCGCTCTGGAATAGACAAACCGAAACAGCCCATTTCAACCAATGGCTTTAGAATTTCATCAGGAACCATCAAATCTTCGCGATGAATATGCTCTGCTTTTGGCATGACAACGTCTGTTGCAAAGCGCTGGAATGATTCACGCATGATTTCTTTATCTTCATCAAGTAAAGGATCAGTTGTGCAGCCATCTTGACCTAGCATGATTTTACCAAGCTCAACAAGTTTAGCAGTTTGCAGGTAGGTGTCGCAGAAATCCACAACAGCATCGTTGTCAAAGCTTTCAGCAAACTGTTCTTTAGACAAACCAAACTCTCTGGGTTTGGTGGCTAGACGAGCTTTAGTGCTTTGTACGGCTTCAGCACAGAACATCAATGCAATCGTTTCTTCGAGGTAGAGTTCTTCTTGTTCGCCTTTAGAGGCTCTGATTTTTTCAGCGTAATCACAGATTGAGCTAGCGGCTGCAATTTCAGCAGAAGCGTAGGCGAGGTCATAGGATACAACCTGGTATTCGTCTAATTTATGCCCGGAAAGGCGGCCCGTTTCGTTCAAGCACAGGTGCTTGATATGGCTTAGAGAAGTGTTGAGGGCATTCTGCGCGTGGCTGACGACAGCGCGTGCGTTCGAGATTAGCGTTGATGCTTGTCCAGACAAAGGGGAATCTCCTAATGTAAATACGTAGAAAAAAATCTAAAAAAATGGGTGTTAACTATAATTAACCGGCCATAATATAGGAAAAAAAAGGGTAAAAAAAGCTTTTGGCTGAGGCTATATTTTCTTTCGAATGAATTTAGCTGGTTAGTTGGGAAAAGTATTTGTTGCCAGGTCTATATCTAATTGGTACTACTTATAAATTAAGCTGGCGTGTGCTGACTTCAGGAAAGTGCATAATATTGGTTTCTACCATGCTCTTTTGCGTAATAAAGTGCAGTATCCGCTTCTTTTACTAACTCGCTTCGGTCATTACGAAAATTTGGTGTCGTGGTTGCACCACCAATGGAGCAGGTAATATTGATGACTTGACCATCTATTTCGAACTCTAAGTCTGATACTGCCTTAAGCATGCGCTTGGCAATATTCTCGGCACCATTTTTGTTTGTATTAGGTAGCAAAACGATAAACTCTTCACCGCCGTAGCGTGCGACGCAGTCAGAAGGTCGGGCAACCTCATCGTTGATCGCTTTGGCTGTTTTCTTCAAACAGTCATCGCCAAACATGTGACCATAGTTATCATTGAGGTTTTTGAAGAAATCCAGGTCAATCATAATGAGACTTAATGGGCAGGACATTCGCGAGCAGCGTTTCCACTCTTTACTGTATTCTTTATCAAAGAACATTCGATTCTTTAGCTGTGTGAGCGGATCTGTGGTGCTTAATTGTTCCATGAGCTCAGCCCTCTCTTCTGCAACCAAGTGATTGGTAATCGCAGACCAGTAGTCGTTATGGCTCGCTTTGGAAGAGGTGAATATGTAAGTCAGGCAGATACTGCATAACAAGGCATACATTAAGTTGCTGGTACTGCCATCATGAATCAAGGCGCCAATCACGGGCAGAAGCATAAAGATAGGGTAGAGAGTCCGGATTTCCGAAGATATGCTCAGTGTACTAGCACCGCCGACAGTGAAGGCGGGGGTAATAATTAAAATAGCGGTTTGCATCACTGTTAAACTGTCATCATAGATAACCCAGGCCGACATGCAGCCCCAATGAAGTGCTGCACCAAGAATAGTGATGACAAGCCATTGATGTAAGACGGGAATGTTAGGTGAGGGGCTACGGTTAAGTATTAATAGATGAGCAATTCGCAAGGCAGCAAATAATATGATTAGCCCCGTGTTTAGATAGAGAAAGCTGGGGTTGACTTGATCAAGGTTGAAGGTAAAAGCCAGAATTACCCAAACACCAAAATAGGTTAATATGCCGCTCTTTGCTCTATTCGTCAGGTCAGCTAAAGCATGGCTTTGCAGTTGTTGATGGTAATGAGGCATTTTTTATTCTGGCCTTCCGGTTTATCTTTATTATTTGCGTCTATATATCTGGCAGTATAAAGCATTCCTTACTAGGGCGTGATAATAATTTTCCCAATATGCTTATTAAGAGACAAGGTTGAAAAAGCTGACTGATAATCGGACAAACTAAAGGATTGAGCAATAACTGCTTGTAGATGACCTTCGCTAAATCCGCGACGAATTGCAGTAATGGCTCTTTGCTTCTGTTGCTCCTGTTCTAGTGTCTGGTCGACCGTATAGCCTTTTAGCGTCAACAAGCGCTTCATCAATACACCTGCGTGAATATCCATGGGCCGCCTGTCGAGCATTCCCTGAATTACAATTCTACCGCCTCGTGTTGAGGCTTTTACCAGGCCATGTGTGCCAGGGCCTGCCACGGCATCAAATACCAGGTCGCTTCCTTTTCCCTGGGTTATGCTCATCACTTCTTCGGCATATTTGAGGTTAGCTTCATCATCTCTGTCTTGGACGATGACATGCGGTGCGCCGAGTTGGCTCAGTATTTCTGCCTTTTCTTGACTAGTTGTGGTGGCTATGGGGTTTGCGCCAATCATGTTGGCGATTTGGGTAGCCGCGATACCCACGGAACTTGATGCTGCGGTGATAACGACATTTTCACCCGGTTTGAGGCCTCCCGCTTCAATCAAGCCTCCCCAGGCAGTGAAGTAGGCCATCCAGATTGCGCCACAGTGT
Source organism: Oleiphilus sp. HI0128 (assembly GCF_001635365.1). Lineage (NCBI taxonomy): Bacteria > Pseudomonadati > Pseudomonadota > Gammaproteobacteria > Oceanospirillales > Oleiphilaceae > Oleiphilus > Oleiphilus sp. HI0128. The sequence continues at coordinate 5,448 of NZ_LWGG01000774.1, forward strand.
TCATCGGGTACCGAGTCAGGGCTCGGTATGAGCGATGCTTCGTTATAGGCTCCATATTCTGCCAGTGTGCCTTGTGAATGAACATCAAAGCTCATTGGGCATAGGGCCACTTTGTCACCTAGCTTAAAGTTACTTTTACCGTCAGCTGGTAATGCGTCAACAATCCCGGCGGCTTCGAAGCCTAACCTGCTTCCTGGGTTTGGCTTGATAAAGTAGCGGTTTTGACAGAATAGAAGGTCGCCTCGATTCAAACCAATGGAGCGTATTCTTACTCCTACCTGGCCTGGTAACGGGGCTGGTTGATCTTGTTCTATCAGTTCAAGGCTATCCAGGTTTGGTGGAGAGCTTATGCTTAGGGCTTTCATAGTTTGGCTGTTCACGCTAGAAGGGTCGTTAATTTGGTGCAATATTGAAGCTGATGTTGCTCAAAAAAGCTATAGGTTTTTAAAAGACATAAGCAGCTGAAATCACACCTGTAAGAAATAATTCACTAAACTAACACGCCGCCTTAAGAATGTTTGTTCAAACTGGGTTTACAGTAAAAGAATCTTAAGGGGAGTAGCAAGATGCTTGAAGCCGTTTATCAATCGAAGAAAATTTCCAAGGAGCAGCTTTCCGGGCAGATGCTTGGCGTATCAAACCTGATACTGGGAATGAGTGTTGCCATGCCGCGTCTACTTCTTAGCTGGCTAAGTGAATGCGCTGAACAAGAGCGAGTTGCGCCGTTTAATTTGTATTACATGCACGGCTCAGAACATCTACGTAATACGCTTCTTAAACCGTCTTTGTCGGGGAGGATCTCGCCCAGGCCATTATTCTTAAGCGCCTCAGACCGACAAGCGCTGGCTGAGTCAAAAGATGAAGCATGGATGCAGTTTGTACCGACTAATTTTCATCAGGTTGGACGTTTGCTGACTGCCCATATATCACCGGATTGTTTTATGGTGGCAGTCTCAAGTATGGATAAACACGGTTATTTTAGTCTGGGGACTAATGCCGACTATGGCGCGAGTGTCATTCGTAAAGCCAGGCGAGTGGTGGTTGAGGTTAACTCGAATATGCCTAAAACGTTTGGTGAATGTACCATTCATATTTCCGAGATTGATGCACTGGTCGAACATGATGAGGCTCTGTGCGAAACGCAATTATCTGAGCCTGGTCCAATAGACAAGATAATTGCCAGTCAGATTGCAGAACATATCCATGATGAAGATACATTGCAGATGGGAGTTGGTGGTGTGCCAAATGCGGTGCTCGGAATGTTAGATAGCCACCGAAATTTAGGCCTGCACTCTGAGTTGTTTTCGCCCGCGATGGTTAGGTTGATTCAGTGGGGAGTTCTGACCGGTAAGAAAAAATTCTGGATGCAGCACAAGCACGTGTTTACCTTAGCTTTGGGTGACAAAGCGATGTATGACTTTATGGATGATAACCCTTCGATCGTTGGTTATCCTGCTTCCTGGGTGAATAATCCGGCAGTGATCAGTAAGAACAATAATATGGTTTCTGTAAACGCTGCAATCGAAGTTGAT
>NZ_LWGG01000775.1:0-6827 GCF_001635365.1 Oleiphilus sp. HI0128
TGTCTCACGCACTGGTTACGCTAATTGGTGCAAGGGTTCTATCTGTGACCGCGATAAACGTCGACAACTAATGACAGCTAAAGTGTTGGATACCTATGAAGACTTTGAAGCTGGCTGCAGATTCTGGCCCATTCCGATCACTCATTCTGGTTTTAACCGATCATCATTTCTGGAACTTTTCGACCATTGATTCTGGTTTTATTCGATCACTTTTTCTGGATTTCCAGAATCAGTGATCAGATACCAGAATTGATGATCAGATACGCCGGAATACGCAAGCTGGCTATGGATCGAGAAGAATAGCGAAAGAGTTAAACGATCTTGGTTACCCTTGTTCAGAGAATTACATTGCTAACATTATGAAGTCTCAAGGCATTAGGGCGCGTAACGGTAAGGGTTTTAAATACAGCCGCCATAGCCTTACGATGGTAAACGTGTCTGAAAATATTCTATGGCGTGACTTTAACGCTAAACATCCAAATGAAAAGTGGACGACAGATATCACTTATATCTGGGTTAAGGATAAATGGCTTTATCTGGCTACTGTGATGGATTTATATTCACGTTGCATTGTTGGTTGGGCGCTTGATGAAACGATGACTGAGGCGCTCGTGACAAAAGCGCTAAGTGTTGCTCTCGCAAGAAGAAAACCTAAACCTGGCCTTATATTACACTCTGATCGCGGTGTTCAGTATCGCGCACAAGGTTATGTCGACTTTGTCGCGAATAGTCAGCTTAAGCAGAGTATGAGTCGTAAAGGAAACTGTTGGGATAATGCACCGATGGAATCTTTCTTTAGTCGACTAAAAGTTGAATTGATTTATGCAAAGAATTACCAGTCGATGGATGAAGCAAGAACAGGTATATTTACCTACATTGAAGTCTTTTATAATCGAAAGAGAAGACACTCAGCTATAGGGAATATAAGTCCTGTTGAATTTGAAAATCGAACTGCGTTAGTTGCGTAGTTATAACTGTCCACTTTTCGTGGGGCACACCAAACTAAAAGGTACGTTTGATATCCCTGTAGAAGTTTTCGTGTGAACCTAATGCCATCAACTCAAGGGTAAGTACACCTTCGTCATAGCTATAGCCAAGTAACGTAAGTTGCTTAATCATCTTAAATTTATAAACTCTAAGAAACGCAAGATCACCTCGTTTCTGCTCACCTAAAAGTGGGTCTTTAACAAGCTCTTTTACAGCATTATCCAAGTCTTTCTTCTGGTTAGGTTTTAATTTCTTTACTGCTTTTTTAAAAGTTGGCGTTTGTAAAATATTCTCAACTTTAGCCAAAGTCGTAGCGCTCCAACTTACCTGCTTCTTTTTCTGCTTGGGCAATAATGGCTTGCTTTACAAACTCATATGGCAAATCAGGGTTATCTTCCATCATTTCACCAATTTTTGCCCAATGTTCAATCTGCTTTGGTGGCGTCCTATTGTAAGCCTTAGCCATAATGGTGGCTTTTTCAATAAGATCTTGGTCTAATCTTACGCTATTAGTTGCCATAGTTAATGCTCCTGTAACAATCTGCATTAATTGTGGCATATTGCTACAAATAAATAAAGTTATAACCAACGGCTCAAACGGACTCCGTAACAGTCGCACCTTTTTTGTTCCAAAAAAGTCGCCACAGTTACTACGCCGTTTAGCCGGGCGTTGGTATGACTCCCCACGTCAAGCAAACTGCACAAATTCCTGCCGATAGCACGGCCAGAGTTTTTTCTTTTTTAGTCAACTTCTTTTGTTTAAGAAGCATTAGCGCATCAGATGAAGCAGATAATTTCGACGGTTATCATGCTGGTATTCGTGGGTTGCTCTTTTTTTAAAGAACCTATCCGACCTTACTTTTTACGTCGTGGTGTCTGTCTTCAGTCTATGCTCGTGGATCAATGCGATGAAGCTACATTGCCTACCTAACGCCGTCGGTGATTACACCACACTCGTTGCTTGACCCAATGCGCTAACGCTAAACTCATTAAGCTGGTACTCTTGATAAACGTGTTTTTGGGTCGACCTTAAGTCAAATGACTTCTCGTGATATCGACCAGATAAAGGCAATCATTTCACGGGCTATTGCGGTCACGACCACATTGTAATTTTGACCGCGCTTCATAAGCCTCTGATATCGTTTTCACAGCCTTAGTTGCGCTTGCCATGCTTGATCGATAATCTCCTTAGGTAGACCTTCCTGTCTTACCTGCATTTCTTTGGATATTCGTGCGCTATACCGATAGCTGTGCGCTCCCTCAATCAACAGTTTCTGACGCGTCCATTACCGCACTTTGTAATGCTGCCAAGTTTTCGTTTATCGCGACTAGAATGCTCACTCGGGGTGAGCCCGACATAGCTCATTAGCTTTCTAGGCGTATCAAATCGGCTTAGATCACCAAGCTCACACACTACGCCTGTTGCGATGAGGAGGCGTATTCCACGCATCGCTTGTATTGCTTTAACGACAGGATAGTAGCGCCACTTCTTAACTTGATGAGTGAGCTCGTTGTCGAGTCGTTTTAATCGCTTAGTGCGCTCATCAATAGTCTGAATCATTTCTTGTAAAACGATTTGCTGGCAAGGGTGCGGAAGCACCATTTCGGTTAGCCATCGCATATGTTTTAACGACCAGTTAGCGGTACCTGTATAACGTATATTATTCCTAAGCAGCATCGATTTAAGTTGATGCTTCGCATCGTTTAAATCTCGCATGGCTGCTTCTCGTGCGCGAGATAAGTCACGCACCGCTTCATCTTCGGGTTCAGGTACGTAGATTGGGTCAAGGTCATTGTTCTTCAGTAGTCGAGCGAGTTTCTGAGCGTCTCGTTTATCTGTCTTCACTCGCTCACCAGGTTTCTTGGGGATGAGAGATGGCGCGACTAAGAAACAGCAGTGACCAAGGCTGGTGAGAAGTCGATAAATCCAATAACCACAAGGGCCTGCTTCATAGACAAAGTGAAGTGTCGCATGCGGGTATTTCGATTGTAATTGTCGAGCAAGTTTTACAAAGCCTGCTTTGGTGGACTGAATGCGGCCTAGGTCGATAACTTCTGAGGTACGGTAATCAAGGGTATAAGCGACTTGAGTTTGTTCTTTGTGAGTATCTAAACCAATAAATAGTATGTTATCTTTTTGCATGGTGCTGGCCTCTAATTTATAGCGTAACAACTATAATATGGCTCGGCCTTTGCTAACCCACGAATTGGAGGTCAGCACTCTTTAGTGGGGAGTCATTATGTCTAAATGCAATAAGGGAAGTCGGCAATTGAGTAAAGAACTTTGAGCATTGTTGTTGTATTAGTTGTTTTAATTCTAATCGGGTTATTAGTTAGTCGTATCTTTACGAATCATAGAAACAAAGCTAATACCATTTGCTCTAATTGTGGTCATAACTTTGAGAGTACAACTGGAAAGTTAATTAAAGTATTAAGAGGCCCATCTCCTCTTTAAAATTAAACGAATGAATAAGGAAGTTCAATGAAAGCAAAAGTAGCAGTATTTGGATCATTAAGGTTTCCTCCAGATAATACCGAAAAAGTATTACCACACTTAAATGCTTTAGTTCGTAGCACTCACGAAAATGATGGATGCATTGCGTACGATGTTGCGGAAGATCCATTCGATAAGGGCTTAATTCGTTTTTCAGAGTTGTGGCCGAATCGTGAGAGCTTAAATGATCACCTAAGTGCGCCGCACATTAAACCATGGCGAGAGCAGGCTAAAAAATATGGGTTATCTGAGCGCGTATTTAATTCGTGTGATTTGTTATCAGACTCTGTTGCGGTATAGCCTCTAGTCACATAACCAATTATGCCAGCACCACCCATATAGTGCCTCGAACTGGGCTCTGTGTCGTTACATTTTCTGCTGATCACCTCTTGCCTGCTTTTTAAGCGTTATCGATTTAAGGCTCGTCTAATAAAATCGTCATGATCGTACTTATGTTGTTAGTTAAACCGCCCTCGAATATAGGGTTATGACGTTGATTAGATTCATTTACACCTGTATAGCGAGCTCGCACCGTCTTTTGGTGTGTTGCCTAATTATGCTCTTAGTGGTTTGATTTTTCTTCTGTAAGGCAATGTTTTTATTATTTTTTTCGACTTAGAAAAACTATATGGTGTAAAGTAAAGGTTTGGTATGTTGTCGTTTACGATGTTTTTATAGGAAGTATCTATGGAACCCTTACAAGCTCTCCGACGAATTTTTACAGAAGCTGAGGAACTTGAGTCAGCAGACGAATTGCTGAACCTGATTGTTGCCAGAGTCAAAGATGTAACCGGCTCGGACGTTTGTAGTATCTACCTTCAAGATGAGATACAGAAAGATTGGGTTCTTGTTGCTTCAGAAGGCCTTTCGAATAACGCGATTGGCTCCGTTCGTATGAAAACAGGTGAGGGCCTGGTTGGCTATATTTGTGAGAACCAGACGCTTTTAAATCTAGAGGATGGTTCTCAGAATCGTTACTACAGATACTTTCCGGAAACGGGAGAAGAGCATTTTTCCGGCTTTTTGGGTGTGCCAATTATTAGTTTTCGTCGCCTCATTGGCGTACTGGTTATTCAGTGTAAAGATAAACGGCTTTTTTCTGCTGAGGAAGAAGCTTTTCTAATTACGATAGCAGCTCAACTGGCAGGGCCTTTATCCTCAGTACTTAAGCAGGAGAGTTTGGCTGCGATTGTTAACAAGGATGTTAGTGATCAAATAAAAGTCAGCGGGGTAAAGGGGGCACCTGGCATTTCGATTGGGCTCGTTAAGGTTATTGCACCCTTTAAAGATTTAGCTTGCGTTGAAGAAGAGAGCGTGACTGATATTGACTCAGAGATCAGGTCTTTTCGTGACGCGATTGCATCTGTCAAGCTCGAGATCGAAGCAGGTGAAGACAAGCTGGCTTCATCTTTAACTCAAGAGGTTCAGGCTTTGTTTGGTGTATACCTGATGTTGCTTGAGAATGATGCCATCGTTGTCGATACAGAGACGCTAATCCAAGAGGGCTATTGTGCTTCTTACGCTTTGAAGCTCGTTATTGACCGCCATGCCAAGCAGTTTGAGTCGATGGATGATCCATACTTACGTGCTCGATCAGAAGATATCCGTCATTTGGGTTTGCGTATCTATGCCAGCATTAATGCGCATGACTTTAATGTCCAGCTGCCAAATGAACCCTTTATTCTGCTTTCAAAGAATTTAAGCATCGCCGATATTGCTGAATATGCGAATCAAAATTTGGTTGGCTTGGTATGCGTGGATGGCTCGGTTTTATCTCATGCGGCCGTTCTGGCCAGTGCTCTCGGCATTACCGCAATCATGGGTGTCGGTGATCTTAATTGGTCAAAGGTTGAGGGTAGTGTTGCTGTCATGGATGGTTATAGAGCGCAGGTCATTTTTAATGCCTCGCCTCAAATGCAGCGGGAATATCAAAGGCTGGCAGCACAAGAAAACCGATTGATGTCAGGGCTTGATAAGCTTAAGGATAAGCCCGCCGAGACCAGTGATGGTTATCGTATCAATCTTTATGCGAATACAGGTTTGCTTGCCGATTTATCTCCAGGGCTAGAGAGAGGCGCAGAAGGAGTAGGCTTATACCGTTCTGAAATTCCTTTTATGCTGCATGAAACATTTCCAACCGAAGATGAGCAAACTGCTGTTTATCGGAAAATTTTAGAGGCTTATGCGCCGCGCTCTGTTTACATGCGCACCCTTGATATAGGTGGTGATAAAGCTTTGCCGTACTTCAGCTTTGAGGAAGATAACCCTTATCTGGGTTGGCGTGGTATACGTTTTACACTTGATAATAGTAGTATTTTTCTGGCTCAGATTCGAGCGTTACTTCGTGCAAACCTTGGGATTGGCAATATGAAAATTATGTTGCCGATGGTTAGCCGTGTAGAAGAAGTGGATGCGTTCAGAGAGTTGCTTGACCAAGCAGTGGCTCAGCTACTTGCAATGGGGCTTAAAGTTGCAAAGCCAAGCGTGGGTATAATGGTAGAGGTGCCAGCAGCAATGATGGCCCTGCCACACCTATCAAAGCGAATTGACTTTATATCTATTGGTTCTAATGATCTAACGCAGTACCTACTTGCAGTGGATAGGAATAATCCGAAGGTCTCTGACTTATATAACTTTCTAAACCCGGCGGTATTGGCAAGTATTAATCATATTGTATGTACTGCTCAATCCCGTCGACTTAAGGTGTCTTTGTGTGGTGAAATGGCCTCTGACCCTGTAGCGGTTATTTTACTACTTGGAATGGGGATCAATACACTAAGTATGAGTGCCTTTAATATTCCCAAGGTTAAGTGGGTAATTCGTTCGTTTTCGCATAAGAAAGCCAGGCAGCTTCTAACAAAAGCGCTGAATCTCGAAAATGAAAGCTGTATACGTGAGATGCTTGAGGATGAGCTCGAGAGTGCTGGTTTGGGGGGCTTGATTCGAGCGGGGGCTTAGCGTTTGCGCAAATAAAAAATCCCTTTTAAAGAGCTGGCGCGCATTAAGAGGGATTCGATAAGTGCTTTTAGTCTTCTAGAACTGTAGGAAGTTGCTTGCGATGGCTCCAATGGCAACGACAAGTGATACCACTGCAATCATATTCGCCTTCTTGGCTTGCTGAACATAAGGCTGCATATCTTGCTGAACTTGGATTTGTGCCTGTGCGGCACTTACTTTCGCTGCGACGGCCTCGGCAGCACTGCTCGCGGCTTTTTCACCCATAGCGGTTCCTGCTTCGGCGCCAGTCTGGGTTGCTATATCTTTTATTTGCTGTAGTGCAGCAGGGGAAAGATCGGCACGACTTTCAATCAGGTCTCTAACTGCTTTGATCTCTGCAGTGATCTGG
>NZ_LWGG01000776.1:0-2113 GCF_001635365.1 Oleiphilus sp. HI0128
TGGTTATCAAACTTCCAATGCTGATGAAATTCGGTACTGGCCGGGTTGATATAGTCCAGATGAGCTTGGTTTGCTTCGCAGATTTCTCGTGATAAATACAAACCAAGTCCTGTGCCCTGAGATTCAGTGGTGAAGAATGGTTCAAATAAATGATGGGAGTTCTCTTCAGAGACTCCTTCACCCTGATCGATTACTTCGATATAGGCTTGGCCATCCTTTGTGGTTTTGGATAGCAATATAAATAACTGTGCGCTGCAATCTGACTTTAAGCCATGCCTAAGCCCATTGTCGATCAGGTTGATAAACACTTGCTCCATTTGGCTTGGGTCAAAGCGTGCTGTTGCGTCTTTGTCTGCAAGTATAATATTAATTCTGTCTGATGAGTGCAGGTGCCCTTTATATTCGCCGACGATTTTATCAATCCAGTTGGCCAAGGTGATGTCTTCAACTTCTGGCTCTGTTCGACGACTAAGTTGCAGAGTGTTTTCAATGATCTGATTTACACGCTTTGAGTGACGCTGGATGATATCCGTCATCTTATGGTCTGCCGGGTCAAGGTTTTCAGACTCAGCCAGGAGTTGTGTTGCGTGGCTAATTGCTCCTAATGGGTTTCTAACTTCATGCGCTATACTTGCGGTTAAGCGACCGAGAGAGGCCAGTTTCATATGTTGAGCTTGTTGCGCAGTCTTGCGAGTATCATCTAAAAAAACCAGGATGTCAGACTCTGCTTCATTTTGTAAGCGAGAGAAATTTGCCTGAACCAAAGGTTTTTCCTGGCTGACTCGAAAGGGAGTTGTACGTACGCCGGGTGCTTCTTTCCATAATGTTAGCCTATCAGCAATCAAGGAAGGTAAGGGCTGCTTTTCCGCCAGGCTGACTAAATCCAGGCAGGCATGGTTGATTAATTTAACCTCGCCTTGCTCACTACAGACGATAATACCTGTTCTCATGCTCTGGATAATCTGGTGGTTAAGCTTTTCCAGCTTTCTTAAATCTTGCTCTTGTTGTTTAAGTAAAGATTCATTTTCCGAAATCTTGATCGACAAATATTGGAGTATATAGGCACTCGCAAAGTACATGCAGCCAATCAGACCTGTCCGCGGGACATCGGAAAGTGAATTGAAGCCGTTAAGGAAGCGCTCACCCTCAATTAAAATAGTAAGCAGTGTGGCCCAGGCAGCGAATGAAAGTCCTATCCGTCCTCGAATAATGATATTACCTGCGGCGACACTGATAATGATCAGGTTAGCCAAACCACCAGAGATACCCGAGGCAAAATAGAACAAGGCATGCAAGAGCAGTATATCGAGAAGTAATGTAATAAAAATTTGCTTGGGGTGAGCGTCGATGAGAAAGCGAAATGCGAGTAGCCAAAAGAGGTTCAGCCCTAAATAAATTGGCGTAAGCGCCTCAAATATTAGAGGTGAGCGAAATTCTTGTACCACGCTGTGTTGCGATATTGATATTCCAAATAGCAGAATACTGACAACGACTCGATAAAAGTTATAGTAATTAAAAAGAGACTGGCTTTGCGGGGAGGTTTCCATAAACTTGGTTCTTGGGTCGTACTTATTCTGGTGTGGTAGGGGCGCCCGGATTGTTCCAGAGCTTTACCTGATTTCTGCCGTTATTCTTAGCTTCATACATTGCAATATCGGCACGCGTGACGAGCTCGTCAGCAGTCTTGGGGGACTTTTGAGATAAGCTGGATACACCAAAACTTGCAGTAAACTCGATAATATTGCCGTTTGATTCGAAGGCAGAGTTTGAAAATTCTTGGCATAGGGTGTTGGCAACATGCTCAGCTTCATTCAATGAGGTATCAACAAGCAAAATAATAAATTCTTCACCTCCGTAGCGCGCGATGATATCGCCTGAACGTGTGATAGTGTTTTTTAGAATTACTGCGGCATGGCGGAGGCATTCGTCTCCAGTTTTATGCCCATAGTTATCATTGATCGATTTGAAACGATCTAAATCGCATAATATGACAGACAACTCGCGGCGGTGCCGTTCAGCTCTTTTTAGCTCGATATGCAGGCGTGATTCAAAGTGCCGGCGATTGAATAGAGTGGTCAAGGAGTCGGTTGTAGAGGCTAACTCCAGGCGATTA
>NZ_LWGG01000777.1:0-2508 GCF_001635365.1 Oleiphilus sp. HI0128
AAGGCATGGTTCTGCAAAGGTGAAGATGTTACCGCCGAATTGCTACTTCCTATCATGGCCCTTTCAGGCCTATTTGATAGTGATGAGTTTCAAGAAATACGTCGAAACGAAAAGCTTTTATCCCAATTCGAAGAAATTATGCCGGAGCAATTGGTGGATATCTTTCTTTTCTATCATTCGGATTAAGTGCCAAGGTCGCCTCGACACAGCGGCCTTCATCACTATATTCAACCGTTTCACACAGAGATCGGACCAGCGCAATTCCGCGCCCCCATGGTTTAGTATTCATTGCCAGGTCTTCGTTCTGTGAAGCAAAATCAAAGCCTTTCCCGGTATCTCTGAGACTTATTTTCAACTCACTACCGGAACGCTCGTAATCAAAGCTCACACTAATGCTAATGCGGCCCGCATCCAAGGCGTCCATCCGTTCCTGACGCTGCTGATAGTACTTTGTAAATCCGTCATGACTGCCTTTTATAGTAGAGTCTAAGGCTAATAAACCATGCTCCAGCGAGTTGGAGTAAAGCTCAGACAAAATAGTCCTGATCATATCGGCTCGACGGTACAAAAACAGATCTGCTGGCAACACTTTAATGACCTGCACAATGGGGTCAGGCTGAGAGTGTATTCTCTCTGCATCAAGATCGACATTAACTGACCAAGGCAAATTCGTCTTTGGTTCAAGATCTATTACACTAGAATTATCAATTGGGCCTGCGGTGATTTCAACCAAAGAGATATCGTCCTGCTGCGCAGAACCTTGGCTGAAGCTATGATAGTCATCCAGTAGGCCGTCAAACACACGCTCTTGCCCGCCCTCTTTCACTCGGCGGTCAAGTGAGTCCATCACTCGTTCTTCACCAAACATTTCATCACTGTCTGTAGGGCTTCCTTCAAGAATTCCGTCAGTGAACATAAACAACTTATCACCATAACGTAATTCGTGTAGTTCTATCTCACTATTGAAGCGCTCTGCCGGCACGATACCGAGCGGCATATGTCTCGACTTTACGACACTTACAAGCCCCTCCCCAGGTCTTGTAATATACGCATCTGGCAACCCCCCTGCCCATACTAATGCTTTATCTCCCGATTCTGGCACATGTATTAGTGTCGCGGCGCAAAACATGTACTCAGGCAAAAAGGACTTTAAGGACTTATTCATCGAAGACGCAATTTCCATAATCGGCATACTTTTTTCACACATGGAGAAAAATGCTTGCGAGACAGGAATCGTACCAATTGCTGCAGCTAAACCATGACCAGTAAAGTCACCGAGAAAAGCATATAAACCACCACTTGGATTTTCGGCCAAAAGAAAGATATCGCCATTAAAGGTCGACATTGAAGAAAGATAGCTTTTAACATTTTTACAGTTCTGCAAGCTCCTCTTGAGCGTATGATTTAATACATGACGCCCCATCTCATGTTCTTGCGTTAATGTCGCGTGTAGACGGGTTAGCTCACTGTTTTTCGCATGAACTTGCTGGGTAAGCTCCTGAGTTCTCGCATGAGCCTTAATCTTCGCTTTTAGAACAATGCCATTAATGGGCTTTGGTAAATAATCATCTCCACCACTCTCCAGGCAAGCAAGCAAAGATTTCTCATCATGTTTTGCTGTCAGAAAAATAATAGGAACATGGGTATCGCCTGCGCGCTTTTTAATTAAGGACGCGGCTTCATAGCCATCCATAACAGGCATGACAATGTCCATCAGAACAAAGTCTGGCTGGTGCTCATCAAACTGCTCGACTGCTATCTGCCCATTTTCAGCTTCGATGCAGTCGTGGCCTTCGGATTCAAGCAAATACCTTACTAGAATACGATTCGATTCATGATCGTCCACAATTAGAACATTCATTCCCATTGTCTGTACTACCCACCCACGCTATTGATTAATATTTTGCGTTAAAACAATGAGACATTGTCATCACTCGCTTCTGCCGCAACACTGCTCTTAGAGCCACTCTTTTGCTTGCCAATCTCTTGCAATAAGTCGAGTATTTCGGCTTCACTGGACACACTCCTTACCTTATTCAGCGCCTCTTGTAACAAAGAGTTTTGTTGCAGAAAAGAGTTAATATCGGCACTAACATTATCAGCAAACTGTGAACTCCTGACCGCGTCAGCCACGTCCACTTTTAACGTTTCTGTATAAGCGGAAGCTTCATCCATAGTATTTTCAATGGTGACATTTGTTTGCTCCAAATCTACAAGCATTTCATCGACATGGGCTTTCGCACTGATCGCCATATTCATATCCAAGGATGCGATCTCTCCCACAATTTTGCTTACACCATCAATCGCGCGCTTTGTGTTCTCAGATGTTTCAAATATTTTGTCATTAAGGGTGTTTGAGTTTTGCGACAAGGTACGTACCTCGTCAGCAACCACGGCAAATCCTCTGCCGGCTTCACCAGCTCTCGCTGCCTCGATTGCCGCATTTAATGCCAATAAATTTGTTTGATCAGCAATACCCCTGATCTGCCCTAGCAAGGTAAAAGTTTG
>NZ_LWGG01000778.1:0-7134 GCF_001635365.1 Oleiphilus sp. HI0128
ATACTAAGGCCCTTCATTACACCCCTAGAAAAAACATTGATTAGATACTAACCTATGCTTCTATTTTCTTTAGCAATTATCCTCGGGCTTATTGTTCTTATTTGGAGTGCTGACCGATTCGTCAGTGGCGCCGTCGCTACAGCGCTCAACCTTGGCATGACACCGATGATGATCGGCTTAACAGTTGTTGCCTTCGGCACCTCAGCTCCCGAATTAATTGTTTCAGGTACTGCAGCACTAGACAATGCAAGTCACCTTGCGGTAGGAAATGCGATCGGTTCGAATATCGCAAACATTGCCCTAGTACTTGGCGCAACAGCACTGGTCTCGGCCATCCCCCTTAAAAAGGCAATTCTGAAGGTTGAGTTCCCGGTACTCATGGTCGCGACTTTCTTGGCCACCCTATTACTCAGTGACGGCATGCTGGATGCACTCGACGGTGTTGCACTATCTATAATTTTGTTTATTTCACTCATTGCTCTCGCCAAACTTCAAAACGCACCCGCGGGAGAAATCGATGAAATAGAAGACAGCAGATCCATCTCTGCAAAAAAAGCCTACATTCTTCTAGCTATAAGTATTGCTCTATTGCTCGCCAGTTCAAAGCTTTTGGTTTGGGGGGCAGTTGGCATCGCTACCGAGCTCGGCGTGAGCAAAATCATCATCGGCTTAACGATTGTTGCCATTGGAACCAGCCTACCCGAACTTGCAGCCTCCATTGCAAGCGCCCTTAAAGGCCATCACGACCTTGCCTTGGGAAACATTATCGGCTCAAACTTGTTTAATCTATTAGCAGTGCTAGCAATTCCTGCATTTCTTCACCCAATCTCACAGGGTGGCATCCCGATTAGTGAAGAGACACTATTCCGAGACTACGCTCTCATGTTTGCCCTGACCTTCGGGCTCGCTGCCATGGTTTATATCAAGCACGCAACCAAGAAGAACAGCCTTGGACCGGTAGCCGGCACGCTATTACTTGCTATCTATGGTGGCTACCTTTATGTATTGTACGAACAAACTGTACTTGCCTAGTTACAACACCTTCAACTTCACAACTAAGACTTTAGGGCCACCAACATGACTTTTAACGCACTTCCAAAAAACATTGCAGATAAAGCAGCCAGTATTAAACTCGTCGCACTCGATGTTGACGGCGTCATGACTAGCGGCAGTGTTTATTTCTCTGCACAAGGAGACGAACTAAAAGCCTTTAATATTCTTGATGGCCAAGGAATTAAAGCACTAATGAAGCATGATATCGAAGTCGCTATTATCACAGGTCGAACCTCAGCACTAACGGCGAGGCGCGCAAAAGACCTTGGCATTAAAAACATCCTTCAAGGAAGAGAAGACAAAAAAATTGCCCTAGGTGAAATTAGCGAAGAACTCGGTATTTCCTTTGACCAAATATGTTACGTGGGCGATGACTTACCTGACTTATCTGCAATCACCAGCGTGCAGCTAGGCATCACAGTTCCCAATGCGCATAGCCTTATTAAAAAGCATGCAGCACATTGCACTCAAACCCCTGGCGGCCAAGGTGCTGTCCGTGAAGTTTCTGACCTTATCCTGGAAGCTAAAGGACTTCTGGAAGCGTACCACCAGAGCTATTTATCTTAGACTCAAAACAGGCTATTTATGCTTAACCCGAGCCATTACAGACCTTTAATCATTGCCCTAGCCTGCCTTGCACTGGGTCTACTTTTATTTTCTGAAGAAAAGATAAAAGATACCCAAAAAAGCGCATCAGAAGCAGGTACAGACAGGCCCGCTGCATTCGTCGAAGGCGCAAGATTTACGCTATATGATGACAAAGGCTTCTCAACCAACTTACAAAGTAAAAGCGCATTATTTTACGCACAATCTGACCAAATCGATATCGAGCACATTGAGGCGACACTCTCAAATGAACAGGGAGAAATAATTCAACTTAGTGCCAACAATGGTGAAATCCAGCCAGACAGCGATACACTAATGCTTTCCGGAAATGTCATCATCGAGCAGATTATCCCCAGCGATAAAACATGGAGCATTGAAAGCGATCAAATATCGATAGACCGAAAACAGGCCTTTATCTCATCAAACCAAGCCGTTACCATTAGGAAAGATCAAAGCGTCATTCAAGCAACCGGCTTAAACGGCTGGCTTAATGAAAAACGCATTGAACTCCTTAGCAATGTCAGAGGACAGTATGCCTTCAATAAATAGCTTGCTCCGTGCCACCCTGTTAACCCTTTTGCCTGCTTTTTGTTTTGCAATCGACCCGAGCAGTAAACTTCCAATATCCATAGAGTCAGACCAGGCTAGCCTTGACGACCAGAATGGCACGTCAACCTATACCGGCAATGTCATAATCTCCCAAGGTTTATCTCGCCTAGAAGCAGATAATATTTCTGTAAAGGCGACAAATCGCAGCATTACAACCATCCAGGCCTCTGGCCAGCCAGCACACTTTGTACAACAAGTAAGCGCCGATAGCCCGAACACTCATGGCTATGGCAGCTCTATTACTTATATTGCAAAAGACAACTTGTTACGTTTTTCCGGCCAAGCTAAGTTAGTACAACAAGACAACTCCTTTTCAGGTGAAGAAATAGAGTACGACATTGTACGAAGAGCTATACGCGCCAAGGGAGATCAGACCCAAGGGTCTCGAGTTAAAATTCATTACTACCCTAATGCCGAGACCGCATCGGAAAATACTGAAGTGCCACTAATAAAAGGTTCTCCAGAAAACGAAAACAAACTGCCACTCGAACCTGCTCCAAATGCCGAGTCCGGTGCCGAGCAAAAGCAATAGACCTGAGCAACAATGAAAACTTTAAAAGCAGAAAACCTAGCCAAGGCCTATGATAAACGCCAAATAGTTAAAGATGTTTCCCTGACTATCAACAGCGGTGAAGTGATCGGGCTGCTCGGCCCTAACGGTGCTGGTAAAACCACTTGTTTCTATATGATTGTAGGCCTGGTTAAGCATGATAAAGGCAAGATATCAGTTAATGATACCGACCTATCATCCATGGCTATGCATGATAGGGCACGAAACGGTGTCGGCTACCTGCCCCAGGAAGCTTCAATATTTAGAAAGTTAAGTGTTCGAGACAATATCCTGGCGGTACTAGAGATTAGAAAAGATCTTTCTCGCAGCGAAAGGCGACAAAGAATGGAAGCCTTACTCGAAGAGTTTCACATCACTCACATCAAAGATAGTCTTGGCATGGCCTTGTCAGGCGGTGAACGTAGGCGAGTGGAAATAGCCAGAGCTTTAGCAATGGAGCCTGACTTCATTCTACTCGATGAGCCCTTCGCAGGTGTCGACCCAATATCGGTCAACGACATCAAGTCAATCGTCTCTCACCTTAAAAGTAAAAATATCGGCGTACTCATAACCGATCACAACGTTAGAGAAACGCTGGATATTTGTGAAAAAGCCTATATTGTTGGTGATGGCCATATCATTGCTTCAGGAAGTGCTGAAGACATTCTGAATAATGAAAAGGTCAAACAAGTCTACTTGGGCAATCAATTCAAATTATAAGCCAGTGGCTAGTTCATAGCATTCGATTCGAACAGCATATACAAACAATTAAGCATGACTTTCAGCTTAGAAATGAGTAGCATGCAATTTTCACGTCAACAAGACGATAACTTGATCTAAAACAATTATTTGTAGGCTGGTAACGTAAATATACTTTTATTTGTTTCACACTTTGCTATCTTCGCACTACACTTGTGTAAATGAAGTAAATATAAATACGTTTATTCACAGCGACCATTTCCGCAAAATATAATAAGCGACAATACATGATTCAAAATTTAAGTCTTAAGTTGGTGACATCCTCATGAACATGAAGGTTTCTCTCCAATTAAAGCTCGGTCAACAACTGACAATGACACCTCAATTGCAGCAAGCAATCCGCTTGCTACAATTGTCGACTCTTGACCTTCAAAACGAAATACAAGAAGCATTGGAATCTAATCCTATGCTCGAACTCCAGGACGATAACAACGAGCCTGGAAATACAAGTGATAAACAAGAAAATCAGAATGAAAGTCATCAAAATGATGGCAACGAGTACGCCTCTCAGGACAACCAACAAAGCAGTAGTACAGACACCAGTTCGAGCGAAGCACCTGCTAGCAATGAAGCCGACACGCCTAGTGAAGAGTGGTCAGATACTATACCGGAAGATCTGCCTGTTGATACGGCTTGGGATGACATATATACAAACAATGCGCCCAGTGGTCCCGTTCCCGAAGATGACAACAATGCCTTCGAACAAAGAAACGCTGCTACCGAGTCTCTTGCAGATCATCTAGATTGGCAACTTAACCTTACCCCCATGTCTGATCGCGACCGATACATTGCGATGTCATTAATCGACGCAACAGATACAGACGGCTACCTAACGAATACCGTTGAAGAGATACACGAGGGGCTGCACAACTCAGATGACGAAGACCCGGTTGAATTAGATGAAGTTGAAGCCGTCTTAAAACGCGTGCAGCACTTTGATCCACCTGGGGTATTTGCCAAAGACCTGCCCGACTGTTTGCTGCTACAGTTACGCCAGCTACCAAAAGATACGCCCTGGCTACCACAAGCAAAGCTTGTAATCAGCCACTACCTGAACTTATTAGGATCAAGAGACTACGCTCAACTAATGCGACGCAGCCGCCTTAAAGAGCATGAACTGAAAGAGGTTATCTCTCTAATTCAGTCTTTGAACCCTAAACCAGGTGAATCCATTGCTTCTTCCGAGCCTGAGTACATTGTGCCAGATGTCGTCGTAAAGAAAGAAAAAGGACGCTGGAAAGTTGAGCTCAACCCAGAGATTGCGCCAAAAATAAGGGTCAATGCAAATTATGCTTCGTTTATAAAGAGAGCTGACTCCAGTAACGACAACACCTTTATGAAGGATCAACTTCAAGAAGCAAAGTGGTTTATTAAAAGCCTACAAAGTCGTAACGAGACGCTTCTAAAAGTGGCAAGTAAGATAGTAGCTCACCAACAAGGCTTCCTTGACTATGGTGATGAAGCGATGAAGCCGCTGATTTTACATGATATTGCTGAAGCGGTAGAAATGCATGAGTCCACCATATCTCGTGTGACAACACAAAAGTACATGCATACGCCACGAGGCATATTTGAACTCAAATACTTTTTCTCAAGCCACGTCAGCACAACTACTGGCGGAGAGTGCTCGTCAACAGCGATTCGCGCAATTATTAAGAAGTTAATATCAGCAGAAAACCCTAAAAAACCTCTTAGCGATAGCAAGATTGCCGACTTGTTGAAAGAGCAAGGAATTAACGTCGCCCGCCGCACTATCGCAAAATACCGCGAAGCGATGTCGATCCCCCCATCGAACGAAAGAAAAAGATTGGTTTAATACAATATTTGATAACTTGCTGCCTGCAGCAAGTTGATTTGATAAGCGAAAAGTGAGTCAATATTCAACTCTCGCTAAAAATAACGATGATAGGAGAATACTATGCAATTAAATATCACTGGCCATCATGTAGATTTAACTGATGCACTTAAAGAATATGTGAAAACCAAATTGCAAAAGCTAGAGCGCCATATTGGCGGCATTAGCAACGTACAGGTAACCCTTTCTGTATCGAAACAAGCACATATTGCTGAATCAACGCTACATATCGCTGGTGCAGATATCCACGGCCACGCCGAGAACGACGACATGTATGCCGCTATCGACCAGCTAGTTGATAAGCTAGACCGTCAAATTCTTAAGCACAAGGAAAAGAAAGTTGACCGCGCACACGGCGCAGCAGCACGCTAGTTATTAGCGATCTTTAGAGTCGAAAAATGTCTGAAAATAAAATTACTATCGAGGCCATCTTGTCACCGGAGCTAACCCAACGCGGTTTGCCCGGTGGTAGCAAGAAAAAAGTTCTTCAACAGGCTGCACACCTGGTCTCAAAACAATTTCCTCATCTTGATGAAACTGAAATATTTGACAACCTTATTTCTCGTGAACGACTGGGAAGCACGGGAGTTGGGCAAGGAATTGCCATTCCCCACAGCAGACTGGAAAACTGCAAACAAGTTATTGGTTGTCTATTTACACTTGAAAAAAAGATACCTTTTGACTCGATAGATAACGAAGACGTTGATATTCTTTTCGTTTTACTTGTCCCCTCCGAGGCGACGAGCGAGCACCTGGATCTTTTAAGTCAAATTGCAGAGAAGTTCAACAACACTGCTTTTTGCGATAGTTTAAGGGAATCTGCTACAGGCACTGAACTTTATCAGAAAATAATTGCTTAAGACCTACAAACCTTAGAAGCTCAAAATTGCTAGGAACTTCTTATGAAGCTCGTTATTGTCAGTGGCAGATCCGGTTCCGGAAAAAGCACGGCCCTTCACGTCCTTGAAGACATGGGGTATTACTGCATTGATAATTTACCGGTTGGGCTTTTACTAAACCTTGGTAAACAATCACTACAAGGTAAAGATACAAGGTTAAGTAACGTTGCGATCAGTATCGATGCTAGAAATCTGCAGGGTGGAATAGAAGCATTCCCCCAAGTTTACGAGAAGCTAAAGCAGATGGAGATTGATGTCGATATCATTTTTCTTGACGCACAAAGTGAGACGCTCCTAAAGCGCTTTCACGATACTCGACGCAAACACCCACTTAGCAGCACAACACACTCACTCACCGAAGCGATTGAAACCGAAAGAACGCTTCTCGACCAGCTGGCACTAAAAGCTGACCTGACTGTCGACACTACGAAACTAACCCTATACGAGTTAAGAGACCTCATAAAACTTAGAGTGACAGGCAAACGAGAGCAAGAGCTCGCCATACTCTTTCAATCATTTGGTTTCAAAAATGGTGTTCCTAGCGATGCAGATTACGTATTCGACGTTCGCTGTTTGCCAAACCCATACTGGGACCCAAACCTTCGTACTTTTAGTGGATTAGATAAGCCCGTCGTAGACTTCATGAACGCCCAACCCGAATCCATACTAATGAAGGAAGATATCATTAACTTTCTCAGTAAATGGCTTCCTCAATTCAAAGCATCAAACCGTAGCTACATGACTATCGCGATCGGCTGTACCGGCGGCCATCACAGATCGGTCTATATTAGCGAACAGCTTGG
>NZ_LWGG01000779.1:0-4892 GCF_001635365.1 Oleiphilus sp. HI0128
CAAAAAAAAGTACATATTATTATACAAATATTTTCTCGGTGTAGGCCTCAGGCTGCTCTGTGATCTCGGTGATTACATTTTTTAATTTAGATCGTTAGTCCACCATCAACGACAATACACTCGCCGTTGGTGTAGGAGCTTGCATCAGATACGAGGTAAAGTACCGTACCTGCCATTTCTTCTGGCTCTGCATGACGATGCATAGGAATCATCTGCATTGCGGCTTTGTGCATTTTCTCATTAGCAAATAACGCCCCGGCAAACTTGGTTTTAGTCAGGCCAGGCAAAATAGCATTACAACGGATACCCAGCGGTGCACATTCCTTCGCGAAGGCTTTAGTCATATTGATAACCGCCGCTTTGGTAATAGAATAAATCCCCTGCATCATGCCGGGCTGTAAGCCATTAACTGAAGCAGTATTGACGATGGCACCACCGCCATTTTTCTTCATCAATTTGCCTGCAGCGACTGACATAAAAAAGTAACCACGGATATTTACATCAACAGTTTTATCATAGGCCGCTAGGTCTGTATCAAGAATATGGCCAAAGTATGGGTTGGCTGCTGCATTGTTAACTAGAATATCGAGCTTGCCGTGCTTGCTTTCGATATGAGCAAAGCATGATTCAATCTGCCCCATATCACCGACATGGCATGCTAAGGCTTCAGCGGAACCACCCGCCTCAGTAATCGCATCGGCAACCAACTGGCAGTCATCTACCTTGCGGCTTGAAACAATAACGTGTGCGCCCTGCTCTGCTAATAGCTTCGCAATCGCTTCACCGATACCACGACTTGCGCCCGTTACCAGTGCAACTTTTCCTGTTAGATCAAATAAATTTGTAGCCATGTTTTTACCTATTAGTTCTAGAAAATATTTAAACACTAAGCACTTAAACCACCGAGAATACAGAGCGCTTCGCGTCACAGAGAAAAGATAAACACTCAACCTAAGTTCTAATACCTTCTCTGTGGAGGCCGCAGGCCGCTCGGTGTGCTCTGTGGTGGAATCAATCGAGTCTGACCCCTTTGATTAACCATATTACTCCGCTACCACAACAACCTTACCTTTAACCTCTCGGTTAAAGACTTTGGCTAATGCCTCTTTTGTGTTTGCTAAAGTAAAGACTTCATCGGTGACAACCGATACTTTGCCATCTTTATGCCAGGCAAAAAGCTCCTGCATATTTTGCAGGAAGACCATAGGTTCATGCATGACGAAGCTGCCCCAAAATACACCTATCACACTGTATTCTTTCACCAAGGCGAGATTAACTGGTAGCTTGGGAATGGTGCCTGATGCAAAGCCGATGACAAGCAAACGACCATTGCGAGCCATCGCTCTTGTGCAAGCATCAAATGCCTCGCCACCAACCGGATCGTAAACGACATCTACGCCCTTGCCTTTTGTCAGATCTTTTAGCGCTTGCTTGAGATCTTGTTCCTTATAGTTAACCAGCTCATCGGCACCTTGTTCCTTGGCGATTTCTAGCTTATCTTGAGAGGAACACACTGCAATAACCTTGGCCCCCATCGCCTTGCCGATTTGCACGGCAGCTAAGCCTGTTCCGCCTGCTGCACCCAGCACGACTAGCGTTTCACCTGACTTCAATCGAGCGCGTTGCTTTAAGGCATGATGAGCCGTGCCATGAGCACACATGATATTGGCGGCATCAATATCATTCATCTCATCGGGAATAGGCATGACTAACTTTGAATTAACAACCGCCTGCTCAGCAAAGCCTCCATATTTTTGGCTGCTACAGATTAGTCGCTGGCCAACCTTCAAGTGCTTAACCCCTTCGCCAAGCGATTCCACCTCGCCACAAAATTCCATACCGGGTATAAAGGGGCGCTCAGGTTGAACTTGATACAAGCCTTGCACTAAAAGGCCATCAGGGAAGTTAACGCCTGTCGCTTTAACGTTAATACGAACTTCGCCTTTAGCCGGCTCAGGCGCTTCGACGTCTTTAAATACCAAGGTATCTATAGGACCAAACTCTTCACATACGATTGCTTTCATTTATATTTCCTAATTTTGGAAAATCTATTTGTAGGCAGAGGGGTCAACCCCGTGCTAGTCCGCTAGCGAGCCATGTAAGGCTCTGCCTACATTAGCTTTCTTCTTTAATCACGGCCAACGCGCCCATTGCCAGAAGTGGCACATAAGCTCCGACTTTACCGGCCTGTTTACTGGAAGCGTTTCCGTCTAATGCTCGTTTCGCGACGCCTTGTGCGATCGCGGCTAAACGGAAGAAGCTAAAGGCTAGATAGAATGCCCAGTGATCAATCTTGTCGATTCCCATACGTTTGCAATATCGTGCAACATATTCTTTTTCAGTTGGAATACCTAGGCTTGTGCGATCAATACCTGCTAACCCACTCATTTGACCCGGCTTCTTTTGCCCGCCGCTAGCAGGCATACGCAACTGCATACATTGGTATGCCAAGTCTGCAAAAGGATGACCCAATGTAGACAACTCCCAATCTAATACGGCCAAAATACTAACTTCACCAGACTGCAAAGCGGCACTTGAAAACATCATATTGTCGAGGCGATAGTCACCGTGAACTAAGGAAACACGGCCGTCATCTTCGGGCAGATTTTCTTCTAACCATGCGATCAATTGATCCATTGCTGGAATCGGCTTAATTTCAGATGCTTTATATTGCTGACTCCAGCGAGATAGTTGGCGCTCAAAATAGTTCCCTGGCTTGCCATAATCACTCAATCCTGCACTGTCTAAATCGACACTATGAATCGCAGCTAGTACATCGCCCATTTGCTCGTATGCGGCGCTTCGCATTTCATTTGACGCTAGTTCTGGCAAGGCGGCATCCCAGAAGATACTGCCTGCGCAATACTCCATTACGTAGAACATGGAGCCGATAATTTCCCGGTCTTCACATAGGTGATACATGCGAGGCACCGGTACGTCAGAATCTGCTAGCGCTTGATAGACTCGAAACTCTCTGTCGACTGCATGAGCAGATTTGAGCAGTTTGCCTGGAGGCTGCCTTCTTAGAACAAAGTCCCCCGAAGGAGAAGACAGCTTGAAAGTCGGGTTTGACTGCCCCCCCTCAAATTTTGTTGCTTTAATCGGCCCAGAAAAGCCTTCGATATTGTCTGCAAGGTAAGCAGCTAGCTTAACAACATCGAGCTCATCAACATTTGTTTTTATATCCGACATACCTTCTCCTAAGCCTTACGCATCTTCATCATTTGCATTGCAGAATACCCTGCTGAGACACCACGACCAAGCTGCATCATATGAACCTGATCTGGCCCATCCGCTAGACGAATAATACGTGCCATTTGATATGCATCAGATAAGAAGAAGTCTTGGCTTAAACCTGCTGCGCCATGTATCTGAATCGCTCGATCAATTACCGTACAGGCCATTTGTGGCGCAACGATCTTGATCATGGCGATCAGGTCTTTTGCCCCTTTGTTGCCGTGTGAGTCCATTTTTGCAGCCGCTTTTAAGGTAAGCAAGCGCGCTTGTTCGATCTCGCAGTAGGACTTGGCAATGTCTTCACGCACCGAACCCTGCTTGCTCAGTGGCTTACCAAATACGACACGTTCTTCAGCTCTGACACACATTAACTCAAGTGCACGCTGTGCGGCTCCGATTAAACGCATGCAGTGGTGAATTCTACCGGGGCCTAAACGCCCTTGAGCAATTTCAAATCCACGCCCCTCACCTAGCAGTATATTCTCGGCAGGTACACGCACATTTTCGAATAAAATTTCTGCGTGACCTTCTGGCGCATCGTCATTACCGAATACTTGCATCGGTCGAACGACGGTGACACCCGGCGTGTTCATCGGTACGAGTATCATTGATTGTTGTAGGTGACGATTTTCGTTGTCCGGGTCTGTTTTGCCCATCACGATGAGTATTTCGCAACGCGGATCACACGCACCCGAGATATACCATTTACGACCATTAATGACGTAGTCTTCGCCGTCACGCGTAATAAGAGTCTGAATATTTGTTGCATCAGAGGAGGCTACATCGGGCTCAGTCATGGCAAAAGCAGAGCGAATCTCGCCTTCAAGCAAAGGTTGTAGCCATTTTTCTTTTTGCGCTTCAGTACCATAACGAACGAGTACTTCCATATTGCCTGTGTCGGGGGCGCTGCAATTAAATATTTCACTGGCAAAACGTGTCCGCCCCATGACTTCAGCCAGAGGCGCATATTCCAGGTTGCTTAAACCGTAGCCATAATCACTATCAGGCAAAAACAAATTCCATAAGCCCTGCTCTTTTGCGAGCGCTTTTAAGTCTTCAATTTGCTGAGGAATCTGCCACCTATCTTCGGCATTTTCGATAGTCTCTTTTATCTCTTGCTCAATTGGGTACAAATATTTTTCCAGAAAACTTGCCACTTCCTGAGTCAGATCTAGTACCTTCTGCGAGTATTCGAAATTCATATTTCACCTTTGTTGTTGAGCATATTGACATCAAGCCAACTTATCTTGGATGAAGGCATTATAGGCAGCAAAGAAAACATCATTGAAGTTTATTTACTTTATTTATAAATATAACTATCAGTGATACTTACAACTTATTCACTTGTCTAGACCCAGATCAACTCAACACTCCATTATTTATATTAGTATTTACTAATAAAGAGTTTTATTTGGAGATATTCAATGCAGAAATTCCTATTCAACTGCCTAGGGTTGAGCTTTAAGGTTTTCTTAGCCTTAGCACTAAGCCTATCGATTGCAGGCTGTAATGGCGGCTCAAGTAACTCTTCAGGTACAACACCAGGAGATGAAACAGATATCTCCGGGGTCATTGAGTTGCCTGAGAGCTCAACTCTTCAAGAAGATAAGCTCTCAATAGAAGTTGATGACGCCTCATACCCTGTTGACTCTAAA
>NZ_LWGG01000780.1:0-3532 GCF_001635365.1 Oleiphilus sp. HI0128
TCGATAGCTCACCATCGCAATTCAGACAAGCTCACAAACAGTCCTTATAAGCCAAGATCTAGTCTTTATTGAATCAAAATGACTACTAGTTGAGCCCAAATAACCTGTTTGCGCTAGTCACGCTCTCGTAGAATGGTTTTCATCAAAAGTGCCCACGCACCTAGATTAAACCCTATAAGAAAAACAAGAGAGCGTATTATGAACACTACCGTTTACCCTCAGCAAACTGGCGCATGGATCCGTAGCAAACGCTACTGGTACTTACTCTCTATCCTTACGCCAATGATTCCTTTAGCCTCCGCTTATGCTGCCGTTGAAACCGGTTATGGCCTTTGGCTTTGGTTTACTGTGGTTTTTCTTTACGGCATGCTACCTCTAGCTGATCACGTATTTGGTGAAGACCGCGCTAATCCAGACGACGAACTCGTTTCACAGCTCAAAGACCAAAGCTATTATGTCAATATTATGTATATTGCGACCGCCTTGCACTGGGTTTCTCTCGTTGGTATCGCCTTTGTTGTATCTCAATATAACTGGTCCTGGATCAATATACTCGGCGCTGCACTCAGTGCGGGTATTCTCAACGGCTTAGGTTTGGTTGCAGGTCATGAAATGGGGCATAAAGTGAAAGATAGAAAGCAAGTTGCCGCTGCGAAAGTCATGCTGGCTACCAGTGGTTACGGCCACTTTTTTATCGAACACAATAAAGGACACCACAAGGATGTTGCAACACCAGAAGATCCAGCATCTTCACGCTTTGGAGAGAATATTTACAAGTTTGTAAAAAGAGAGATTCCTGGTGCGTTTCGACGAGCCTGGGGGCTCGAAGCAAACCGCTTGCACCGTTTAGGAAAATCAGAATGGTCTTGGGATAACGAGATTCTGCAACCAGCAGCGCTCACCATTTCAGCCTATACCCTGATGCTTGCCTTTTTTGGCCCGGTTATGATCCCCTTCCTATTAATCTCGGCCGCTTATGGTTGGTGGCAGCTGACATGCGCCAATTATGTAGAACACTATGGATTACTTCGTTTGAAAAAAGAAAACGGCCGCTATGAGCGCTGCCAACCTCATCACTCCTGGAATAGTAATCACAAAGCATCCAACCTGGTTTTATTACACCTTCAGCGACATTCAGACCATCATGCGCACCCTACACGCCCATATCAAGTTCTTCGTGATTACGACGACGTCCCCTCTCTACCTTCTGGCTACCCGCTTATGTTTTTGGTTGCCATGATCCCACCACTCTGGTTTTCAATCATGGACAAAAAAGTCATAGATTGGGCTGGTAATGATATGGACAAAGTCAATATAGACCCAGACTCCAAAGAACTGGTCTACAACAAATATCACCAGCCACCTGTGAGTGATAAAGTCAGCGAAACAGCCGAAGCAGCTTAAGAGACATAAGGAGGTTTAGACCATGAGTCAATTTCAATGCCCTGACTGCGGCTATATATATGATGAAGCTAAAGGTGCCGAGCACGAAGGCTACCCCGCTGGCACTAAGTGGGAAGAGGTTCCTGAAGACTTTCCCTGCCCTGAGTGCTTTGTCAGAGAAAAACCAGACTTCATCGCCCTATAAAGCAATCAACTTACCCGGACAGAGCAATGCCCGGGTATTTCTACAAAAGGCCAAGCTTGATCTATATCAGCTTGGCAGCATAAATAATTTTATTTTAGAGCGAACCCGGAGCTCACACTCGTTCCCATTAATTCACCCACGCGATGCCCAGAACAACTATCACGTTTATCAAGCTGGCACATACACTAAGCAAACGACTGCAGCACCACCACACAACTGTTTACTGGTTTTGACGATCCGTGAACTAGAATTTGTTTAGGCCCTTTTCCTTACCTTTATTTCGCTTTCAATGCGCTCTAATCTAGGCTTGCAAATATTTCGCACAGCAATCGCAAAGGACAATTCACTATGCACCTACTCAACCCAAAGAAGTTTGCTCAAGAATAACCTGACAAAGAAACGCGCGACATCATGCTAAAGACTATCGACTTCTTTGAAGGGCTAGGGCTCGCGAAAACCAAAGCCAATTATGAGAGTCGACGCTGGTACACTGAGTTTCTTGAATTCAACAAGAAGGAACAGATTTTTGCCAAACTACTCACCCCAAAAGGGCTCGGAAAAACTCGCTTCCACGACTATCACTTGGCGTATGATAAATGCGACTTGCCCAACGTCAATATTTTCAAAAAGCAGATAGCCATCTTCAAAAAAATGCTCATGCTGGCCCGCCCAAATAAGATGCAAATTAAGGACATCGACTTTTTACTCATTGTCGGTGAGTTATTTACCTTGGTCGCTTACGGCCAGTTGATTTTAGAAAGCTGGGATCTGAATGAAATTGACGATGACCTAATTGATCAAATATTTGATTTTATGGTCAGAGACTTCTCAAAATATGCACTTCAACTTTACTCTAAAACTAGCAACACAAAGGTTCAGCAAGTTTTCTGTCAGCTGATGCTAAGCAAGCCAAAGGCTTATTCGAGGCGCTTTGAAAAAGTTCTGAACGACTTTGCCTATGCGAAGAAAGACAGCTATAAAATGAATTCTTAACTATTTTTGCTATACTAGCTTGGTCCGGTTTTTAATAATTCGGGCCAGCTAGTATTTTGACTCCGATATTTCTAAGGTAGAAATTATGCAGGAAAAAGCGAAAGAGATTCTTATCATCGGTACTTACGGTATCGATATATTTCACGGCATGGTCGACGAAATGGAACAACGGGGCTATTTGGTTTTTACCACGACCTCAGCCCAAATAGCCCAAGAATATCTTCAAAATAGGAAGTTCGATGCAATTATTATCAATCTTGAGCCTGACGGAAAAGGAAGCGTTGCCGAAAGCGGACTGCTAAATAAGTTTATTGAATCGCCCTTGCAAGCCAATGCGATTTGTCTGGGCGTGAGTGCTCACTACCCTCACTCCCTGCCAAGCGATAAGAATGAAAAACACCTACAAATTCTGGCGGGCTGGCTCACCCTACCAGTTAAAGCAAACGTGCTCGCTGACCACATTGTCGAGCTGATAGACTCTCCCCATAAATTTACGATTAAGGAAAAACTAACTTCCTTGTAGGCTTAATATTGTTTAGCGCGTATTTGATGCACTTCTCATTATTTTCGTTCTGGCGACTACTCAGCCTTAAAACTGACCGTTTATCGGAGACTTGATTACAAAGTCATAGCGTTTTCTTAAGCTATATCTATCGCCCCTTACTGTAATCGTAGGTAGAGCAATGCAATCACTTCAGCTGGTAGATAACTTCATCGCACAGTTCAACTTTGTCTGTGCTTACAGTGAAGAACAAAAACGTATAGCTTATCAAATACGTTTTAAACAGAGCAAAGAAGACTTTGACGGACTCACTCATGTTGAGCAGGTCATTGACCAATATGACCACAACTCGACACACCTGCTCCTTCAAGAGAATAGCAGCAGACAATATATTGCCTGCATACGTATCAGCCACTCAGTTGAAAGCTTATCAGCGCAACCCACCTTGC
>NZ_LWGG01000781.1:0-4638 GCF_001635365.1 Oleiphilus sp. HI0128
CTGTCATGGTGGTTCAGGTTGATAAGCATAAGGGTCGAGAAGTTATCCAGTGCAAATACTTCTTGCCCGGATACGCCTAAATCAAACTGACTAACCAAGGCTCTGCCTAGTTCAAACCACAAATATTTTTCAACGGCTGCGCTGTATATCGCTTCTTGTATACCCTCTTGTTGAGGGTATTTGGCAATTAGGCCTTGATCTAGTTGGTATAGAAAGGAGAAGGGGATGTCGATCTTTATATCAACCTGGCTGGTTTGTTTGTTGTTCGAGCTTGCAGTGTCAAGTGCTAAAGGTTGGCTCGTTGTAGCCTGGTCAGCTTGGTGAAAGTGATAAATGATGCTTTGTTTTAAAATAAGGTCTTGTTCACTAAATATTCGCAAGCGTTCGAAAACTTGAGACTTTTTCAGACGTGTAATTAGCTTGGTATCGTATTCACTCTTAGCGTCAGTTTGAAATGATAAGTCTGATGGCTGTTGAGGCTCAGTAATAGAGATCGATGCGTAGGTGCTGAAGGTTAGGGTTGACGTTATAAGCAGGAGCAGTAATCTGATATGTATAGAAGGAGTCATGGGAAGCGTCTATTTATTATTTAAATTATCTATTGTGGTACCCAGTTAGCCCATTCTATTCGGAATTTAAACTAAATGTACTGAATCTTTGGTAATGTCGGCTGAATCGCACTCTTCTTTTAAAGTATTGAAAACAGATAAAAGAAGAGTGCCAGGTTTGGCTTTAGGTTGAGGCAAGGTGCTCGAGTAAATATTGTTGTGCGCAGACTCGAGATTCGGCTTCGGCAGGTTGGTTCAAATGATATTTTCCCTCGGTGTCCATAATCCAGCTTTGGCAATTATCGCTTAGGTAGAAGCCAATTTCGGCTTTCACGCGTTCTACTAGCTTCTTATCTTCCATCGGGAAGCAGGTTTCAACACGCTTTAACAGGTTACGGGTCATCCAGTCGGCACTGGCACCATAAATCTGGTCATTACCATCATTGTGGAACCAATAAACTCGAGTGTGCTCCAAGAAACGCCCGATCACAGAGCGTACTTCGATCGTTTCGGAAATACCCTCTAGCCCTGGACGTAAACAGCATATGCCGCGGACAATAAGCTTAATAGGCACGCCTGCTTGTGATGCTCGATACAGTGCCCGAATAATTTTGGGTTCTGATACTGCATTAACTTTAATGGTGATTCCTGAGGCTTTACCTGCTTTGGCATTATTAGCTTCTCTTTCTATCATCGAAACCAAAGAGTCATGTAAGGTGAAAGGAGCATGGAATAGTTTTTTGATCTTCAGTGCTTTGCCCATACCCGTGAGCTGCTGGAATATTTTATGAACCTCTTTCCCGAGAGCTTCATCACCACTCATAAAGCTATAGTCTGTATAGAGGCGGGCGTTCTTTGCGTGATAATTACCCGTACCCAAATGTACATAGTGCCTAAAACCTTCGGCTTCGCGTCGGGCTACGAGTATCATCTTGGCGTGGGTTTTATAGCCCACTACGCCATAAACGACGACAGCGCCAGCTTCTTGCAGGCGGCTGGCTAGTTCAATATTTTCTTCTTCGTCAAAACGGGCTCGTAATTCTATTACTGCAGTGACTTCTTTTCCGCGTCTTGCTGCATCGACCAAGGCGGCAACAATTTCAGAATTAGCGCCGCTACGGTAAAGTGTTTGTTTAATAGCAACGACATCGGGGTCTAGGGCAGCGTGTCGAAGAAAATCGATAACTGGTGTAAAGCTCTGGAAGGGGTGGTGCAGAAGAATATCTTTCTGTTTTATAGTTGAAAAAATATTGCTGCTTTTCTTTAAAGGCTTTGGCAGGCCTGGAGCGAAGGCCGGGTAGAGTAGTTCAGGTTTGTCGACTAAATCTGGTAGTTGCATTAGGCGAGAAAGGTTAACCGGGCCTCGCACTTGATACAGTTCATCTTTACTCAGTTTAAACTCTTTGAGCAAGAAAGAGATCAGATGCTCTGGGCAGTTGTCTGCAAGCTCTAATCTAACAGCGTCACCAAAACGTCTCGAGAGCAGCTCCCCTTTTAATGCAGAGGCCAGATCCTCCATATCTTCTTGTTCAAGTTCAAAGTCGGCATTTCGGGTTAAACGGAATTGGTAACAGCCTTGCACTGACATGCCGGGAAATAGTTGGTCAACATGAGCGTGAATAATTGAAGATAAGAATACCAGTTCATCACCCTTGGAAATCTCCGCAGGTAATTTAATAAGCCTGGGTAAAGAGCGGGGGGCGGGAACGATTGCCAGGCCGGTTTCACGACCGAAAGCATCTTTGCCGTCCAGCTCTACGATAAAGTTTAGACTCTTATTTACCAGGCGAGGAAAGGGGTGTGAAGGGTCGAGACCGATGGGGTTAATAATCGGTAGTACTTCGTTATCGAAATAATTAGCTAACCATTCATGTTGAGCTTCACTCCATTCCTGGCGTCTTAGAAAACTGATCCCCTCTTTTTTTAACTCAGGCAGAAGCACATCATTCAAAATCTCATACTGTTCACGAACAAAATCTGTCGCGATATGTTTGATTTTTTCTAGGGTTTGTTCAGGGCTTAGTCCGTCAGGCCCAATTGTCTCCCGACCAAATTTGATCTGATGTTTTAGGCCGGCCACACGAATTTCAAAAAACTCATCCATGTTGCTACTGAATATGCAGCTAAACATCAGACGGTTGAGGAGAGGGTGCGATGTATCAATCGTTTGTTTGAGCACGCGATGGTTGAACTGCAGATGGCTTAGTTCCCTGTTCACGTAGTATTCGTGGTTAAGGAGGTCTATAGCAGGGAGCTCATTATTTGCTGTTTGCTCGTCATGCGTCGTGCTCATTGTTGTCTGTATTCTCCAAGTATTTTAAAAGGGGCGATAATCCATTCTAGCTGAACATTGTTACATCTTTATCCTTTGCTAAGAAGTTTCGCAGCGTCCTTGGCAAAATAAGTCAGAATTGCATCGGCGCCAGCGCGCTTGATACAAAGTAGTGACTCTAGAATAATTTTATCCTTGTCTAGCCAGCCATTTTCTATTGCGGCCATATGCATCGCATACTCACCACTCACTTGATAGACGAAGGTCGGCGCTTTGAGTTCAGTCTTGATACGGTAAACAATATCGAGATAGGGCATGCCTGGCTTGATCATAACCATGTCGGCACCTTCCTGAAGGTCCATGGCGACCTCGTGCAAGGCTTCATCAGAATTGGCCGGGTCCATTTGGTAAGTCTTTTTATCTGCTTTACCTAAGTTGCCAGCAGAGCCTACTGCGTCGCGAAAAGGACCATAATAAGAAGAGGCATACTTAGCGGAGTAGGCAAGTATAGAGGTATTGATATGGCCTGCGGCTTCCAGTTCTTTGCGAATCGCAGCGATTCGGCCATCCATCATATCTGAAGGTGCAACGATGTCTGCTCCGGCCTCTGCGTGTGACAAAGCCTGCTTAACTAATGCGTTAACGGTAATATCGTTTAATACATATCCATCATCATCGATAATTCCGTCTTGGCCGTGGGTTGTAAAGGGGTCTAAGGCAACGTCGGTAATCACGCCCAGCTCCGGATATTCCTTTTTTAGTGCTCGTACAGCTCTTTGGGCTAGGCCCTCGGGGTTCCAAGCTTCTTTGGCATCAAGAGACTTGGCATTACTCGGGGTGACGGGAAATAGTGCGACGGCGGGGATACCAAGCTCTAGTAGCTGCTGCGCCTCTTTTAGTAGTAGGTCAATACTCAGGCGTTCAACGCCGGGCATAGAGCTAACAGCTTCGCGTTTATTTACACCTTCAAGAATAAACATGGGGTAAATCAGGTCATTGGCTGTTAGTGTATTTTCCTGCATCAAGCGACGGGAAAAGTCTTGAAAGCGCATGCGACGGAGTCGGCTGTTAGGGAATTGTCGTTGGCTGGGTGAAAACACTTTTTATCTCCGGCAATCATCAAAAATATTATGTGCTTAAGATTAGCAGGTATGCCGAAGGAAAGGCTATAACGCAAGTCAACTGGGGCTGGATTTTTGGAAGTATTTTGCTTTTCGCTAAATACAGGGAACTCGAGATCTAGGTACGCTTATATGCTTAGCTTAAGTAATAATTGAATGCTTGGGATTAAAGCGATGCTTAGCATAACAAGTGCGGAGCCTATGCAGGTCGCGCCGCATAATTGTGAACCGCGAATTTTTATTCGTTGAACAGGGTCTTGTAGCGCAGACTTCCAGTGCCTAAAAGCAGCGGGTTCAGGTATGCATAGTTGTGCTCGGCCGCTTTTAGTATGGCTCAGTTCGTGAATGTAATGCTGGTCTTGGTCGCGCTGATATAAAACCATAATTGATAAACTTGCAGCAATTACCATTGAGGCAAGTAGAACCTGCCCAAATGAAATATAGATGCTGCTGGTTATTGCAGCACCTATCATGCCTAGGCTTAGCAAGCTAATCATTGATATCAGTGCAATAAAAGTTTTGCAAGTACGTGAGTGTTTGCGGCGAGTTTTGAGAATACGAAGTTTTACTTTGTCGCCAACGTGGAAGTTGCCTGAGGCTAAGTGGTCAATTGCGGTAAAGCGAACCGGGCCTCCTTCATGCGGGTACTCAATGACAGGGTAAAAACCATTTTTAACGTAGGTTTGGCTAGTACTAT
>NZ_LWGG01000782.1:0-1801 GCF_001635365.1 Oleiphilus sp. HI0128
TGGCAGATATTACTTTTAATGAACTCTTACCGACCATGGGGCGAGAATTCCTTGAACAACCAACGATATATTGAAGACCCATAATGAGCCCGAATACCGCCTGACCTGCGAACAGAACCATGGCGAAAATAAAATAGTTTTTTGCAACACTCTGCGATTCGTATTTCATAGCAACTCCCTAACCTTGCTTATTCGGTGGCCAGTCATTGTCATCAATGCGCGAGGTCCAGATCAGGAATTGAGAAACGTTATGTACGTCCTCTTCTGATAAATGGAACTGAGGCATTTGACGGCGACCTGGAACATTTAATGGCTGAATCGCCATCCAGTTTTGCATGAAGCTTTCAAATACCGCCTCATCACCGGCACCATATCGATCAAATACATTTGCAAGTTCAGGTGCAAAGTAAGCCNCTTCCCCCATCAAACTGTGACAACCGATACAATTGTTCTTTTCCCATATTTCTTTGCCCTTCACGACAGCTTCGGTAATATTTTCCCGATGATCTCGCTCCGGCAATATCCGCATTGTGTCAAAGGTCAGCCCGACAAGCAGCAGGAAGAAGAACACCCCACCACCATAATAAATATTTCGGGCCATTCCTTTGGTAAAGTTATCAGCCATGTTTGCCTCCTGTTTTTATCTCTTGCGCCGCTTTTAGTAACGGCTACCGAGCCTTTGAAAACCCGGTATACCCTTGACGGTCACCCCACTTGTAATGTGAACCCTCCTCCTTGATATGCTTTTCTGACATTCAATTATTGGGACAGAAAAACAAGCTCACGACTTAGCTATTACAAATACCGTACCAGGATATAGATCATTGTTTTTATTGTTATTTTTCTGATAAACCTTCATTATGACAACACTTTAAAGAAGTCTAAATGACACCCGTGAGTTAAAATGACAACAGAGAATTAGAAAGGCTTAAACAAGCCACACAGCTTCAATCGGGTCAGAACCATAGCCTCAACCAACCTGTTGGCTACACCCTCTCCGGCTCGTTGGCAGGCTAGTACTAGACAAAAATAGAGAGGGGGGTGTAACCCTATAAGCAAAGCTAGGGGGTTACAGGTTGTGAACAGCAAACGGAAAAGAATCAGACTAGCTTTCTAGCAAAGACTCCCGCGCCCCAAACGCCGCCAAGAAAGGCGAATGCGACGCCGAAGAACACCATGATCAATGCCCGAGTATTAAGCACACTAAGGTCGCCAACACTAAGCATTGATAACATGGCGACGATAAACCCTACCGTTACGGCATTCAGCACGGGCGCACCGCTCTCCGTTAAGGATGTAATAAAACCACCCAAAAAGAAGCTTAGCGCATATGAGCATATGCTGAGAAAGAACCACATCAGGTCTTTGTGTTCACCAATTAATGTGGAGTTTGAAGCAGCTTGACCGATATAAGAGGCAATTAATACATAGGCGAGCTGAGCACTTAGCAGGATCACAATGGTTGCAATACTGCCTAATATTAAAGATCTGAATCTCATGCCCATCGCCCTTTAAAGTATCATGTTAATGACTCGTGCCACGGGAGTAAGTGGTTTTATTAAAGACATTATACTTCCCCGAAGGCTTCGTCATCGGCAAGCGTTTCACTTCCTCAAGCGTTTGCGCATCATAGACAATCAACGCACCGTCCATATCCCAAATACTCATCAGGGCATAGCGACCATCTTTGGTGAATTCAATATGAGCCGCCGTCTTGCCGGGAATAGGCTGCAGTGTTTTAACAATCTCCAATGTCGATTTATCGATAACGTGCATAAGGTCTTTGTTTGGTCCAAAGAAA
>NZ_LWGG01000783.1:0-1402 GCF_001635365.1 Oleiphilus sp. HI0128
TGTGATTAACCTTTCCGGTGATGTGAAGAATGTGAGTTTTGCTGATAGTGATTATGAGTTCGTTTCTTCTGTAGCGCGATCCTTGGTGACGACAATCAAAAGTATTCGAATGCGTGAAGTTATCGAAGAGCAAAACAGAAACTTGGAAGCGAAAGTGGAAGAGCGTACTGCAGAGCTTCGTCAGAAGAACAACGATATTGCAAACATGATGGCGAATATGCACCAAGGTTTGTTTACTATTACCGAGGGTGGTTTTATTCATCCAGAGTATGCAGCATTCCTTGAGCAGATCTTTGAAACTGACCGTATCGCAGATCGTAACTTTGCGGACTTGTTGTTTAGCAACACAACGGCGGGTTCTGATGCAGTTGATCAGAATATTACTGGTGTCGATGCTATTGTCGGTGAAGACGAGATGATGTACGACTTCAACTCTCATTGCTTAATGACTGAAATGAACATCCGCATGGATGATGATCGTGAAAAGATTCTTGAGCTGGATTGGGATCCAATTATCAGTGAAGAAGGTGAAGTTGATAAGTTAATGGTGACAGTCAGAGATGTTACCGAGCTTAAAGCTCTAGAAGCAGAGGCTGAAGAGCAGAAGCGTGAGTTGGCAATTATTGGTGAAATCCTTGCTGTTGATGCAAGTAAGTTTGCCGACTTTATTGGTACTTCTGAAGACTTCTTGGCTGAATGTCGACAGCTTATCGAAGCAAATGATGAGAAAGACCTGGACATTATTGCTAACCTGTTCCGCTCAATGCACACAGTGAAAGGGAATGCTCGTACCTATGGTTTGAGTCAGGTTACCGACATTGTTCATGAAGTTGAAAGTACTTATGACGATCTTCGTAAGAATGAAGATGTACTTTGGGATCAGAAGCAATTGCTCGAAGAGTTAAGTGGTGCGGAAGATATCATCGCGAAGTATGCATATGTGTTCCGTGAGAAACTTGGTCGTGATGGAGAGGCTGAGAGTGGTATTTCCTTAGACCCGGCACGCGTCAGCTCTTGGTTGGAAAATATCAAGTCACTTACCCAGCAAACGCTTGATGACAATGTTAAAGGTGTTGTTTCTGAGGCATACAGCATGCTGATGTCAATGGAAGCTAAGCCCTTAGATGGTGTGATTTCAGATGTTATCGAATCAGCTAACTCGCTCGCAGAGCAGCTTGGCAAGGGTAAACCAAATATCGAAATTGATAATGCAGGAATCTTTGTTAAGAGCGAAGCGCATAGCACGCTTAATAACATATTCATGCATGTTTTCAGAAACGCTATGGATCACGGTATTGAGGGGATTGATGAGCGCCTTGAAAAAGGAAAATCTGAAAGTGGTACTATTAGTCTGGACGTTAGCTATATAGACGATTTGGCAAACCTTGCGGTTCGCGATGAC
>NZ_LWGG01000784.1:0-1105 GCF_001635365.1 Oleiphilus sp. HI0128
ATGCAAGACGATATGCGCACTTTTCTGGAGTCCGCCATGGATAGGATGGCTTTGTCGGCAAGGGCGGCTCACCGGATTCTTAAAGTCGCGCGTACTTTGGCAGATTTACAGGAAAGTGAGAGTATTCAAATGCTTCATTTAAGTGAAGCTTTGGCTTACCGGGGTTTGGATAGAAAGTCTGGTAGCTGAGTGCTATGTAAAGAAAAGTCTTTAAAGCTTATGGCGTACAGCTGTGACTTCCATCGCTTTATGAAATTGGCTAAGATGATGGCCTAAACTTACGCATCATAAATAAATAGCCACTTTTGAATGCGTGGTGAAGTGAGCGAAACTGCTGAAGGGAAGTTGAGGAATAGCTAATGATAAAAGCTGCGTTTCTAGTTTATGACCGCGCACTCTTTTCAGGGATAACCAGGCCCTATGAAATTCTGAAGGCCGCTAATGCAATGGCGCGCATGGCGCGGGAATCCAGGCCGCTTGAGCTGCATATGGTTAAGCTCGAAGATAAACAGCCTCAGGTTGCTGGCGATATTCCTTTAAATATCGAAGAGCGTATTGAATCTCTTGGTCATATGGACTGGATCTTTATTCCACCAAATTGGAGAGATCCGGTACATTTATTGAAACGTTATCCCAAGTTGCCAGAGATGTTAAGGCAGCGCTATGAGGAAGGGACTAACTTTATTGCCACAGGGGCCGGTGCCTATTTCTTGGCAGAAGCAGGCCTTTTAGACAAGACCCCTGCTACGACTCACTGGTTCTTTTTTGATAAATTTGAAAAGCGTTACCCTCACGTTGAACTAAAACGCCAGCACTTCATTACTTATGGTAACCGAATTTATTGTGCTGGCAGTATCAACGCGCTGTCAGACTTGGTCTTTCACTTGATTGGCCAGGCCTTTGGTTTGGAAAAACGTCAGTTAGCGGAGCGCCATTTTGCCCATGAAGTAGGCAGCAGCTACGACTTGCCTATGTTTTCAGTCGGACGAGCCGCGCATGCAGATGAAGATATTATCGAGATTCAGGCGTGGTTAAAGTCCTCGTGTCATGAAGATATTGATATTCCCCAGATGGCCGAAAGAGCAGGCATGCCAGTACGAACGTT
>NZ_LWGG01000785.1:0-6958 GCF_001635365.1 Oleiphilus sp. HI0128
TAGAGGAAACTGAGGAAGACTCAAGTTTCATGCTCGGAGCCAATGGTTGGGTTGAAGTATCAGACAAAATGTTGGTTGAGGGTACGCCAGGTGTTACAGCTAATGTGGTTGCAAAGGATGCAAGCGATAACATTTTAGCGAACTGGCAAGTAACGCCATTCTCTGCGAATGTTACGGAAGAGCCAATGTTTGGTTTGATCCCTCGTGAGTGGAGTGAAGAAGGCCTAACAGCGCCTGAAGAAGTCTTTGCAGGTAGTGAGGTCTTGGCTTTGGGGATACATGCTGTGTCGCAGTTGGATGTTTATGAAGTTCGCTGCGGGGGAGCACCTGATGATGGTCCGGCAGACGGTACCGCACCAACGATGGCTTGTCATAATGCAATGGAAACAGATGACGGTACGGGTAGCCCTGTGTTAGCCGATTCGTTAGGTGACATTATTTATGAAGCAGACTCTTCAATGACAGAGAAATGGCAGGGTATGCCAGCGGGTTACTCTGATGAAGGTGAAGTTTTTGCCTACCTAACGGGTGCCGACACAAGTGGTGATGAGGGTACAAGTGGTGATGTCAGCTTCTATATCTATGACTGGGATAGCGAGTCGCTTGAAGCACTCGATCACTCTTCAAGTTGGACGATAGAGGACCCATTAGGTGATGATACGAACTTGGTGATTTCTTTCGCTTTACCTACAGAGCTTGGTAAAGAGTTTGGTGATGAAATGCCTGATGCTGTGATTGCTTCAATGATCGAAGACTCATCCGACAGTCAGCTCTATGTTCGTACTGGGCATTTCCGCGAAGCAGGTAAGCACCATTATGATAGTGGCTTGAATGGTCCGGCGATTGAGGAGGTTCAGGGTAACTTTAGCTATATTCCTCCAGAGCCAGACTCAGACCACGATGGAGTTGTAGACAGTGAAGATAACTGTATCGATGTGCCAAACCCCGACCAGGCAGATACGGGTGGCGATGGTGTTGGAGATGCCTGTAGTGGCAGTGGTTCTGAAGACGGTGTATTCACAGCTGAGAATGTGGTTGGTCACTTTGCAATCACCTTCCCAGAAGGTGACACCGAGCCTGAGAGCCAGGCTTTCTACAAAATACGAGATGATGGTACGGGGACAGTTTTCTTTGAAGACGGTCCTGCAGAGGGAGAAGAGTTTACCTGGTTAATCGATGGTGAAACCTTAGTCTTGGAAATTACTACTGCTACCGGTTCTCATGACTGGGATGAATATACGCTGACTTCCGGGTCTGTGGACTATGGGAGTATTCGTGCGGTAATCGATGAAGGTAATGATTCCAGTATTGAATATGACGGCCCTGCACAGTGGATGCGTGATATGGGAACTAGCGGCCCAGAAGCCTGTACCACAGGGGATGTCGAAAGTGGCGCGGTTGAAGCGGACTACGACCAAGCTGTCGAGGACTGTGGCGGCCTGGATAAGCTGCTAACGACAGAAGAAGTGAACGATACCGTTTGGTACAGCGAGCAAGATACGGTTGCTTTTGATAGCGGTGGAACCGGCAGCTTCGAAGACCATCACACTGGAACTGAATACACGACTACCTGGTCGATAGATTCTGGCTTTGTTCGCTTTACGGCGACAAGTGCTTCAGGAGTATTCTCTCGTAAGCTAGGCATCTTGTCTGATGGCTTCCCTCATATTTCTACCAAGTTCTTCCATGATGGTGAAGCTAATGACTACATTGCTAGCATGCTGTATGCAGTGAGTGAAGATGCGACTGACAGTGACTCAGACGGTATACCGGATGATATTGATAACTGTCCGACTGATGCAAACAGTGATCAGCAAGATAGCGACCATAATGGAATAGGTGATGCCTGTGATGGGGGAGACAC
This sequence comes from Oleiphilus sp. HI0128, assembly GCF_001635365.1. Lineage (NCBI taxonomy): Bacteria > Pseudomonadati > Pseudomonadota > Gammaproteobacteria > Oceanospirillales > Oleiphilaceae > Oleiphilus > Oleiphilus sp. HI0128. The sequence continues at coordinate 1,865 of NZ_LWGG01000785.1, forward strand.
CTCTGGTCATATGTTTACGGTAGAAGAACTTTCTGACCAAACTCGCTTTAATGTTTACTTCGACGATGCGCCAGATGATGGTGGCGACCCTTACTACATTATGGAGTCCATGACCTTTAATTCTGATGGCTCGTTTAGTGCTGAGCTAGATGACAATGCCTTGTCGCGCGGAGAATCACACTATTCAGGTGACTGGAGTATAGAAGCCGGGGACTTGGTTTTATCACTCAATGGAGGCACAGAAACAGAATATATTCACGCCTTTGGGGTCGATGATGAAAATGGTGCGCTACTGGTATGTTGGGGGTCTGTACCTTGTTCTGATGACACGGAATGGTTCTTTGATGGGCAACTATCAGCTGAATCCTTCTTGATGGCAATGAATAATGGTGGGACTGGTGGTACTACAGTCGAAGATGCTGACGGTGATGGTATTGTCGATCAGGAAGATGCGTTTGTTGATGATGCGACAGAGCAGTTTGATACCGATGGCGATGGTATCGGTGATAACGCCGATGCTTGTCCATATACAGCTGATACCACATGCGATGGCTCGGGTGTTCCTAATATGTCTGGTGAGTACCTACTTGCCTGGAGTGTTGACGGAACTAACCCAGATAACGAGATGCTAAATGACTCTGGTGATCAATGTGTTGCGGAAGATGAGTTATCAGGTTTTGCTTTGGTTCGAGTACAGCAGGAAGGAAACCAGGTTATTCTCAATGGAGGTGACGGCGAAGACGGCTGGATGTCGATTGGTACGATCGATACTAATGGCGATTTCTCTGTAGAAGAGCTTAATAACGAACCGGGTCGAAGCTTTGTACTATCAGGTAACTATGATGGTACGGGTATAGCTGGTGGGAGTTTTACGGATTCAGAGCAAAATGAAAGTGAAACCTTAACCTGTTCTTCTAACGGCACTTATACAGGCTCGGCACCCGTTGCCATTACCGAAAGCGATATTGATTCTACGGGGGCAACATGGTTTGAAATAGACTATGACCACGATGCTGCGGGCAATACTCAACTTGAGTTTGAATACGGAACAATAAGTGGTGAGCTTGAGACGCTATTTGAGTTAGACCCTGAAACTGGCATGTGGGTTGATCGTAGCTCAGAAGATATCGGTGCAGGAGAAATGTCGGTACTGACAGCCAATGGCATTGAAAGACTTGATGACCTGTTTATCATTGTCGGTTACGGTGCCGATGGATCAGAAACGCTTGGTGAGACCGCGAGAGTTGCAGCAAGCTTTGATGGTGATCCCAACGATGTTGTCGCGACGGATGTAGATTTGTCCGCCTTTGATGTCTCTGGTTTGCCAGTTCACTTAGCCTTTGGTGATGAAGCTTTCGATGCGGATGCCGTCTTTAGTGATGGCGCAGAGATCTTTGTTGCAGAGCTCAGCGCTGTTAACACTTCGTATATTTTCGAGTGTGATGCAGACTGGTCACCTTGGTTTGCTTCAAACCTTGATTGCGACAATGTGGTGCCAATAGGCTTTGTCGCTGAAGACCCTGATGAGGATGGTATTCATGATCCAATTCCAGCGACGTCTTTTGCTGATGTATTTTCGACCGCGGCAGAGCTACTTGCTCAGCCAGTGACGCAAGAAGTGTCTGATCGGGGGCTGTATATTGGTCATGGTTATGATCATGGTGGATCATTCCATATTCGTGCTTATCTTGAGTCGACTTCAGGTGACGGCAGTGGTTTGGACGGTGATCAAAATGCAGGGATTGGTTTTGTGAAAGTTTATGACCACTCTTCAGATGTATTCCATATAGCTGAACTGGCGATAAGCTCGACAACCATCGATTCACATCAAGTTATTTCTTTCGAGGTGCCTGAATTGGTAGCGAAGCTCGTTGATTTGGATAGTGAAGAGCGTCACCAGTTTATCTTTGTTGATAATTCCGAAACGGCAGGGCCGATTGTGCGCCGAGGAGGAGTACAGCTACAGGGCGCCGGTGATAAGGAACTGATGTTCAATAATGTAGCTTTTGAGGATCTGAAAGCGGCTGTCATCTTACCGGGTAATGGTGGCGGAACGGGCGGTGCTCCGGCTGGAGAGAATATCGGCCTTTGGCTACTTGATAACGGTGGCAGTGACTACCATGCAGTTGTCTTTTATGGTGATGCGAATTATATCGTAGGGCATACTGCAAACTCGGAATCCGATCCGGTTTATGGTGTGCTACCAACTTCTGCAGAGCATGGCACATATACATGGGACCCAACAAGCGGTGTTTTTGAACCAAATAAAGTTGGCGAAAGTGACGGTGATGGAGGGCTTGATAATGCCATTGGCGAGATGACCATGGTGATCGATGGCGATGTATTAACGTTCGATGATGATATAGGCCCGGATGAGCTTGTGCGAGGATACTCTGATACGAACCCACTAATTGGTGCCTGGCAGATACCTGAGCCGGGTAATATGAATATTCTGGTTTTTGTGGATGAAACTCGCTACATCATTATGCATACCAACAACGGAGAAGAGCATGATGTTGGTGTGATAGTGCCAACTTCAGCAGAGCACGGAACTTATACCTGGGATCAGGAAACAGGAGATTTCTCTGTTTCCGTGCTGGGTCAAAGCGACGGTGAGGGCGGTTTATCTCATCCTTCAGGTCTCGGTTGGAGCATGTCTTTAAATGGAGACGCGCTTAGCCTAGATGATGGTGAAGGTTCCTTTGTACTTCAGCGTGTGGGCGCAGATCCATTTGCTGCGGCAAGCAATAATGGAGTGGACTTCTCGGACTCTGCAACTCTGACGCAAGGGCAAGAGCTGGGAGTTCTGGGTTCTGGTCTCTTAAGAGAATGGTATGACGATGGCACTTCGACAGAGTATGAAGAATATTATGTATTTGACAGCTCAGGTAATACTGGACGATTCGTCTGGAGGCATGATGACGAAAGTGCTGGAACAACAGATACAGGTGATGAGGCAACAACTTGGTTGGTAGATAGCTCAGGTAATCTTGAAATTACTATTGCTGGTTTATCTGAAGTACATGACGTGGCATTAGCTGATTTTAGTGACTTGTTCAGGCCCGAAATTGTCGTCAAAAAGGACGGTATGATGGAAGGACCTACGCGTGCCGAGCTAATGGTGACTCAGTCTACCTTAGCCTCAGAAGTGCCTAGCCCTGTTGATTTGACGGCTGAGAGTGATTTATTGGGTACCTACTTTTTTGAACATAACCTAAGTGAGCAAATGATTTTTGCTAGCGGGGGCGTATTTTCAGAAGTATGGGATGGAGGTTCTGAGACAGGTTTAAGCTGGTCGCTCGATACTTCAACAGATGAAATCTTGATATGTTTTGAGGGCGGCGGTACATCAACTGTTGATTGCCCGGATAGTTCACTCGATTATGTTTATGTTGAATCAGTAACAGACGACACATCAAATGCAGATGATAACTCAGAAACAACAGAAGTATGGGGGTTCGCTGGCTGGTGGCAAGTTGATGCATCGACCGGATTAGGTTCCTTCTTCCGGGATAAAGCATTTAAACAGCCCTTACCTTAAAATGAAGTAAAAAAAGCCAGGTCAGCGACCTGGCTTTTTCGTATCTATACCTTCCGGCCAGACGATAGGCCTACTAAAGGCATTTACCCAGACTCTAACTAAATGGTCATCTAGGTGTTATTGACCTGTAAAACCTTAAAGCTATTATGGATAGTTCGTTTAAATAGTTATTAAGGGGGCCTTTGTGTCTGATAAAAAGAGCCAGAATCGTTTTTGGTTGATGCCGTTTGTAGCGATCATGCTACTGCTTAGTCAAATGAGTTTTGCAGCGGATCTTTGGGAAAAAGGGCGCCACTATAAAGAATTGCCTTACCCGGTAAAAACCGCAGACCCTTCTAAAATAGAAATACTAGAGCTATTTTGGTATGGCTGCCCGCATTGTTACGAATTTAACAATGACCACTTACCTGAGTGGGAGAAAAGCTTGGCGGATGATGTAGATTTCCGTTTAATGCCAGCAACCTTCCCTGGTTGGGTAGAGCATGCAAAAGCTTATTACGCAGCTGAGTTCCTGGGTGTGTACAAAGAGATGCACCAGTACTTATTCGATAAGATCGTATCGAACCCTAAGAAGTATAAAGACGTAGACGACATAAAAGTTTTGTTTATGGATAAAGGCATAAAGTCTGAAGACTTTGATAAGGTATTTGAGGCCAGTGGGTTTAGAAAGATTTCCAAGATAGATGAGGCGATCAAAAAAGCTCAAGACAAGATCAAGAAGTTGCGTATTACAGGTGTACCGGCTTTGATTGTTAATGGCAAATACAAAATCGGTGTTCGTGACGCAGGCAGCTTTGGCAATATGGTAAAGATTGCGAATTATCTGGTTAATAAAGAACGAGAAGCTAAGAAGAACTAGTGCCGGATTTGTCGTTTTTAAGAATGGGGTGATGAGCCCCATTTTTTTTGCCTTGAGAAAATCATAAGGGCCGCTTATGCTGTTGTTAAGGCCGATTAATGTGGTAATGAATAGTCGTCGTGAAACAGGGTAATTCTAGTTTATGTATCAACGAATCAAACATCGTATCAGTGAACTGATTACGCCGATCAATGAGTCGCTACAAAACGCAGCATCGCAACAGGTGCACCCTGAAGAACTGAAAAAGACCCCGTTTCTTGAAACAGACAAAACGATTCGACTATTAACCTTCAATATTCAAGTGGGTATTTCCACCTCTTCCTACCGTCACTATCTGACACGTAGTTGGCAGCACGTTTTGCCTCACAAAAAGCGGCAAGACAATCTGGATAAAATTGCTGAGCTGATTAGTCAGTACGATATGGTGGCTTTGCAGGAGGTCGATGGCGGTAGCTTGCGCAGCGGATTTATTAATCAGGTCGAATACCTTGCGAGTAATGCAGGTTTGCCGTTTTGGTATCAGCAGTTAAATAGAAATTTTGGTCCTGTAGCAAAGCATAGTAATGGCTTGTTAAGTCGTTTCCGGCCAATCAAGGTTGAAGAGCATCGCTTGCCTGGCTTAATACCTGGCCGAGGCGTGATTGTTGCCGAGTACGGAAAAGAGGAAGATCCGATCGTATTGGTGATTATGCAC
>NZ_LWGG01000786.1:0-2501 GCF_001635365.1 Oleiphilus sp. HI0128
AGGCTGGAGTTGTGTTGAATTTCTTTGCTATGCGAATTAAGGAGTCACCGCGTTTTATACTGTAGCGAGTCCAGTTGAGCCTCTTTTCTGGAGGTAGCTCAGTCAGCGCGGCTTTAAACTGTTTGGCGCTCTCAATAGGTACCAATAAACGATGAGGCCCCATGGGGGCGCTAGCCCACTGATTGAATCCTGGGTTGAGTTTATATATTTCCTTTATATCGATGCCGGCCAGGGTAGCTGCCTGGGCAAGATCGATCTGCCCGCCAGTTTGAACTGTCTCAAAGTACGGTTTATCAGCGATTTTCGGGAATTGAATGTTGTATTTTTCAGGCGACTTTACAATCTTGGCAAGAGCAAGCAGTTTAGGGACGTAAGCGCGGGTTTCTCTTGGAAGCTTCAAAGACCAGAAGTCTTGGGGTTTTCCTAGTTTTTTATTGCGCTTTATCGCCTTACTAACGCGGCCTGAACCAGAGTTGTAAGATGCAAGAGCATGGAGCCAGTTGCCGTCAAATCGTCTACTTAAGTAACTCAGGTATTCGAGAGCTCCTTGAGTCGATGCTAATACGTCACGTCGTCCATCGTACCACCAGTTTTGATGCAAACCATAAATCTTCCCGGTACCTGGAATAAACTGCCATAAGCCTGAAGCACGGCCATGACTGTATGCGAAAGGATCGTAGGCACTCTCGACAAAAGGTAGTAGTGCTAGTTCCATCGGTAGTTTACGTTTCTTAACTTCTTGCACCACATGGTGAAGATAGCGTGAAGAGCGCTTAAAGGTTCGGTCTAGATAATTGGGGTTGTTTACGTACCAGCGTAACTGGCTTTGAATGCGCTTGTTGTCAAGAGTCAGGTCGAGTGTAAAGTGCTTTCGAATATCGTCAAGCAGGTCGCCTTGGTCAGGGTTATGGCTAGGTCTATCACGAAGAAGCTGAAGCTCCTGATTGACTTTCTGTTCCAGCTCATCAGTTGGAGTGATAAAACCGTATTGCTCGTAGTTACGATTCTGCTGTTTGTTATGTTCGGCAGATGCGCTGTCGATAAGCTTATTATTCAGAGCAAAACTACTGAATAGATCTTCATCTGGGCTGCTCAAAAGGCCGCTAACGAAAAACTTTTCTTTTGGCTCCACCGTTTCGTCAAATATTTGAGAGATTAAATAGGGTGGTGCTGTTAGTGCTTCGTTGTCGGAATTACTAGCTGGTGTCGTACTGGTGTGCTCTGGGGAGGGTTGGAGCTTTGCTTTACTAGCAGTTGACGCTTGCTTAATGCCACTTTCTTGAGTATTTGAGATTTGTTCGCTTACTTGAGTGTTTTCCTTGCTCTCAATGTCGGGGGTAGGTTCGCTTTTGTTTGATGTTGTGTTGCTGGAAACTGACGGCACCGAGCTAGGGGGGGCAAGCTGTCCGCGCGACGAATCAAAGCTCGCGCAAGCGTTAATAAGCAAAAGTAGAACTATAAGAGGAAAATGACGCATATCGATTGGGTGGCTATTTTACTGCTGCGAGAAAAGGAACACATTTTGTTAGGCGTTAAGCAAGTTTTCCCGCCCAGTCTATGAAGTAGGGGCTTTAGGGTCAACTGCTTGGAGCTAAATAATTAGTAACAAATTTAACTCTGTAAGTGCTAACCCGTTGTTACTATGGTCAGAACTGATCTTTCGCGAGCCTTGTTGCGGCAAAAATATCTGGCTCACAGCTATTCGTATTGGGGAATAGTTGTTTAACATTCGAAGCTAAGGCTGGATCGTTGCTTCTAAAAAACGGGTTTATCTCCAGTTCTGTTTTTAGTGTGGAGGGGATAGTGGATAAGCCACGCTTACGCAAATCGGTGGCTTCTACTAAGTAGTTTTGTAGTGCCTGGTTGTCTGGCATTAGACTCAGTGCAAAATCTAGATTGGCTAATGTATATTCGTGTGCACAGAAGATGCGTGTCGTCTTCGGTAGTAAGCGGATTTTTCCAAGCGAGTTATACATTTGTTCAGCACTGCCTTCGAATAAGCGACCGCAACCACCTGAGAATAGTGTGTCCCCACAAAACAATGCGTCTAGTTGTTCGCAATAGTAGGCATTATGATCAAGCGTATGACCCGGAACGTCGAGGCTTTTGAATTGTAAGCCAAGTAAGCTGATCGCTTCGCCTTCAGACAGTTGCTCATCGATACCTTCAACTTTTGAGTGAGATGAGCCGAAGCTTTTACAGTCATATTGATCTTTAAGTTTTGCCAAGCCTCCCGTGTGATCAGGGTGGTGGTGAGTGATAAGAATTGCTACTAGGTCTAGCCCTTGTGAATTCAAATAATCTTGAGTGTCACTAAATGAGCCAGGATCAACAACGACAGCCTGCATGCTCGCAACAAAGCAGACTCTATCTAAAGTAGCTTTAATTTACCCAGTATTCATTCTAAGCTATGACAAATCAACCTAAGTGAGAGTTATCATATGATAAAAGTTCATGGCATACCTGCTTTTTCAGACAATTATATCTGGTGTATATATGAT
>NZ_LWGG01000787.1:0-12594 GCF_001635365.1 Oleiphilus sp. HI0128
CTAACGAGTATTAGTAATGTTCGCATTGCTACGGTTCGAGATTAGTTATATTTATCTATTCTTTTCTTGAATTATCTGTATTTCCGTAATACTGTTATTCCTGAGTTTGCCAGGCAATCGCTGCTTAGCTGAGTTTTCAGCATGAGGAGAGGAAAGTCCGGGCTCCACAGAGCAGAGTGCCAGGTAACCCCTGGGGGGCGAAAGCCTACGGAAAGTGCAGCAGAAAGTGAACCGCCTAAGTTCTAGCCTTGGCTAGGAACGGTAAGGGTGAAAAGGTGCGGTAAGAGCGCACCGCATGACTGGCAACAGTTCATGGCGATGGTAAACCCCTCTCGGAGCAAAACCAAATAGGAATTCGTTGGCGTGGCTCGCGCTGAATTCGGGTAGGTTGCTTGAACTAAATGGTGACGTTTAGTCTAGATGAATGATTGTCCACGACAGAACCCGGCTTATCGGCAAACTCTTTACTTTTCCTAGTTAAAAAAATCCCCATTTCTTGTCTTTTAATAAGAAAAAAATCTTACTCTTAAAGTGGTTTCTTAAGTTTTCACGCTATCTTTTTGTTGTTAAAAGATAAGAGTCTCTCTGTGCCTTCCGATTTTGCCTATATCTCTCTAAGTTATTGTGTTTTTTGAGTATTTTTCCCTTTGGCTACCCGTCTATTTTGCTTGATTTGTGGAGTTCTAGTTCCTATAGTGGGTAAAAGTAGAAAAAAGTGGTTAATTTTGGGTATTTTTCAGTTTTTTGTGGGTTTCGAGGCGTAATTTTGTTTTTAGGTAGTCACGCAATCAATATGGATGCTAAAGGTCGCATGGCGATTCCGACTAAGATTCGGGAATCGTTGGCGTCTTTTTGTGATGGCCGTATTGTTGTGACTGCGCATACTGAGGAGCGCTGCTTGCTCGTCTACCCAGAAGATCAATGGAAAGAGATATTGCCTCAAATTGAAAGCCTGCCAAGTTTCAACAAGATTGCGCGACGCACTCAGCGTTTGTTGATTGGTTATGCGACGCCTTTGGAAATGGATGGGAATGGGCGAATTCTTGTGCCGCCAACACTTAGAGAGTATGCAAATCTCGAGAAGAAGTTGATGTTGGTGGGTCAAGGAAAGAAGTTTGAGCTTTGGAGTGAAGACAGTTGGTTTAATTGGTTAGATGAAGCAGATCAGGATGATGATATTCCTGAGCAAATGCTGAATTTGTCTCTGTAATGTATATGTTGATTGAATTGGACACATTGGTATGAGTTGTGAGCAACATATGCACGAGACGGTGCTATTACAAGAAGCAGTTGACTTATTGGTGACGAATTCTTCAGGTGCCTATGTTGATGCAACCTTTGGTCGTGGTGGGCATAGCTCAAAAATACTAGAAGCTTTGGATAAAGATGGCTCGTTGATCGCTATTGACAAAGATTTGGAAGCAATATCTGCGGCACAGAGTCGATTTGTTGATGAAGAGCGATTTTCGATTGTGCACGGCTCCTTCGCAGATATTCGTGAGCATTTGAGAGTTTGTGGGCAAGAGAAAGTTTCGGGCGTGTTAGCGGATTTGGGTGTGTCATCTCCGCAGCTTGATAATGCTGAGAGAGGCTTCAGTTTTATGAATGATGGTCCGCTAGATATGCGGATGGATACCACGCGCGGAGTGAGTGCCGCACAGTGGATCAAAGAGGTCGATGAGAAAGAGATGGTTCAGGTATTTTTCGATTATGGCGAAGAAAAGTTTGCTAGGAAAATAGCTAGAGGTATCAAAGAGGCATTGCTGGGTCAGGAAATTGATACGACTGCAAAACTGTCGAAAATAGTGAAGGACGCGAACCCGTCTTGGGAAAAACATAAGCACCCGGCGACCAGGGTGTTTCAGGCTATTCGAATTAAAGTTAATGATGAATTGAGTGATTTAGAGCGATTGCTGGACGAAGCAAGTGAGAGTTTAGCAGTCGGTGGCCGTTTAGTTGTTATTAGCTTTCATTCACTCGAAGATCGTATTGTTAAGCGCTTTATGCGTGAAAAAGCAAAAGGTGATGCGCCTCCGCCGGGGGTGCCCGTTTTTGAAAAAGATATTGTTCGAGGCTTTAAGCTAGTTGGAAAGGCGATTAAACCGAGTAAAGCAGAAATAGAAAATAACGTTCGGGCGCGTAGCGCTGTAATGCGAGTGTTGGAGAGAGTTTCTGATGAATAGGCTTATGTTGTTAATGTCTAGATTGACGTCGGTAGTTCGCCACGGTGAACGCGGCGTTGAGGCGGTGCGGGAAAACTCTTCAGAGATGACGGTGATGGAGCGAATGGCTTTGGCCCTAGATGGCTTGCTTCATTTGTTAAGGCAGGTTTCCTTTAAAGGTTTTGTGGTGACCGGCATGTTGTTACTGATAATCGTCTTGTCAGCAATTGGTGTTGTGTACTCTTCTCACTTGAGTCGGCAGCTATTTGCAGAGCAAGCAATTTTGCTAGAAAAAAATGATCAGCTTCAGCTCGAGTGGGCGCAATTGTTATTAGAACAAAGTGCATGGAGCTCGCCTAATAGAATTGAGTCAGTGGCGCGCGAAAGCTTGGGTATGGAAGTGCCAGAAACTGAAAAAATCCAGTTAATTTACTAACTATAAATAAAAGAGTGCTGATTAGTGAATCGCTCAAAAGACATTTCTAAAAGCAATTTAGCCTGGCGGTATTGGTTTCTGCTGGGCTTTTTGGCTTTGTGTGGTCTCGCACTTTTTTATCGTGCGATAGACTTGCATGTTTATGAGCAGGCATTTTTAGCAGAGCAGGGTGATGCACGTACTATTCGCTTTGAAACGCTGGATGCTCATCGTGGCGTAATTATGGATCGCCATGGTGTGCCTTTGGCGGTTAGCGCTCCGGTTGAAACGGTTTATGCAGATCCTCGTTATCTGAACTTGAATGTTGCCCAAGCTAAAGCCTTGGCTGAAGCGCTTGGACAAAGCTATGAGAAACTGGCCGACAAGCTAGAGCGCAGCAAAAATAGGCACTTCATCTACCTTAAGCGAAAAATGGCGCCTCATGAAGTAAGCAAAGTGCTTGCTTTAAATTTAGATGGGATCTATAGCAAACGAGAATACAAGCGATACTATCCAGCGGGTGAAGTGGCTGCTCATGTTGTCGGTTTTACTAATATTGATAAGCACGGCCAGGAGGGGATTGAACTCTCCTATGATGACTGGCTAAGCGGCGAACCGGGAAAGCGCAGAGTCCTGAAAGACAGAAAGCAGCGAGTGATCAAAGATTTTGGTGCTGTAAAAACAGCTAGCCCAGGAAAGGATATTCGTTTGAGTCTAGATATGAGGATTCAATATCTGGCTTATCGAGAACTCAAGGCTGCCGTCGAGACTCATAAAGCGAAAGCCGGGTCGATAGTCGTACTCGACATTCACTCAGGCGATGTTTTAGCGATGGCAAATCAGCCCTCCTATAACCCAAATAATCGTAGCAATATAAATGTTGCGCATTTGAGGAATCGAGCGATCACCGATGTATTTGAACCGGGCTCGACGATGAAGTTAGCAACGATAGCCGCGGCATTAGAGACAAACAAATACACACTGAATACCCGCCTGGATACATCTCCGGGTTATTTGCGTTTAGGGCGTAAGTCAATTCGAGATCACAGAAACTACGGTGAGCTAAGTGTCCTTAATATTATTGCCAAAAGTAGTAATGTTGGAACCAGTCGTATAGCGCTGGATCTTAGTGGTGATGTCGTTTGGGATATGTTTAGCCGGCTTGGTTTTGGGCAGGGAACGGGAATTGGCTTTCCTGGAGAGAGTATAGGTTCTTTGCCAGACTCTTCGCATTGGCAGCCAATTGAAGTTGCAGCCATGTCTTATGGTTACGGTCTGAATGCTACCGCACTGCAACTTGCCCAAGCTTATATGATATTAGGGAATGGTGGTGTAAAGCACCCTTTGGGTCTTGTTTATCGTGAAGAGCATTACCCAGGAGAGCAGATTTTGAGCTCGGATGTTTCTGATTCCTTGAGAAAAGCTATGAAGGCTGTTGTTGCCAAGGGTGGAACAGGAACGCGAGCGCAATTGCCAATGTATGAAGTCGGAGGCAAAACGGGCACTGTTCACAGTGTAGGAAGCTCGGGTTATGAAGAGAGCCAGTACAAAGCGCTGTTTGCCGGCGTCGCGCCAATAGATAAACCCGAAGTCGCCATGGTGGTAGTGATCGATGGTCCGCAAGGTGCGGAATATTATGGTGGTGAGGTTGCGGCGCCAGTTTTTTCACGAGTTGTGAATGGCACGATGCGCTTGCTTGATGTCAGCCCCGATAAAGAAAGTTCAGCCTTGTCTTCTGGCAAATCAATTTTAGCGAGCAGAGGGTAGTATGCAAAATATCTATGCTCACTCATTGGTTGATTTGCTCCGAGGTATTTGTAATGTGCCTGCAGCGCTGGATACACGAGTTTCAGGTATTTCGATCGATAGTAGAAAAGTTCAAAAAGGTGATGTGTTCATTGCGATTGCTAGTGATGAAGCTCAGCTTGAGCTGTACGTTGCAGAAGCTATTGAACGCGGTGCAAACGCAGTACTACGCGATGGAAATACTAACTGCCGAATATATGAAGATAAAGCAGCGATAGAGATCTGCTTGCAGGGCCTTCGCCAGAGTATGGGAGAGATAGCGGCTCGCTTCTTCTTTAGGCCAAGTGAAGAAATTAAAGTAATCGGTGTCACCGGTACGAACGGCAAGACCTCAGTAGCAAACTACCTTGCCTCTTACATATCCCAAGGACCGCATAAGTGTGGCGTGATGGGAACCTTGGGTTATGGCTTGCTTGGTGAGGAGACGGAAGCTCTGGTTGCGACCGGTTACACGACACCCGATGTGATCGAGGTGCATCGGCATTTGGCTAATATGCGTGACGCGGGTGCAAAGTTTGTAGTGATGGAAGTATCTTCGCACGGCTTATGTCAGAACCGGGTAGATGGCGTCCAGTTTTATGGAGCAGTGTTCACCAATTTGACTCGTGATCACTTGGATTACCATGGTTCAATGTCCGACTACGCGCAAGCCAAGCAGAAGCTATTTCAGAACACGAGCTTGGCCTTTGCAGTACTAAATCGAGATGATGACCTGTTCAGCGATTTTAAAGCCGCTGTTACGCCAGGCACAAACATTACGAGTTATGCGGTTTCAAGTAAAGCTGCTGATGTTGCGGTATTGACGAACGAGCTTTCGTCATCGGGTATACACGCATTGATCAAGGCTTCAGTAGGTCAGGTAATGATCGACTCCCCATTGCTGGGCGAATTTAACTTAAGCAATTTGTTAGCTGTGCTTGCAGCTGCCACGGCGATGAACGACCTCGAAAGCGTTGAGTCGCGAGTTAAAAAGATTAAAGCGGTTGATGGCCGTATGGAAGTGCTTCGGTCTGTGAATCAACCTACAGTCGTAGTTGATTATGCACATACACCTGATGCTTTGGAAAATGTACTTAAAACGCTAGCGCCTCTTTGCAGTGGCTCTCTAAGGGTGATATTTGGTTGTGGTGGTGACCGTGATCAAGGAAAACGCGCCGAGATGGCAAGAGTTGCCGAAGCGCTTGCAGATGACATTGTCCTCAGTGATGACAATCCACGAGGAGAATCACCAGAAGCGATCATCGCAGATATTTTAGCGGGCTTTGCGCAGCCATCGAAGGTGGAAGTGATACACGAGCGACGAATGGCAATACAGAAAATGCTCGAAAAGTCAGTAGCAGATGATGTCATTCTTGTGGCGGGTAAAGGTCATGAAACGTGGCAAGAAGTGAAAGGTCAGCGCCACTACTTTAGTGATATCGAAACTGTGCGTGAATTGATTTCGGGAGCAGCTGTTCTTCCTAAGGCGCTAGAGGAGGTCATTAATGATTGATGTCATGACTTTCTCCTCTTTGGCTAAAGCTTTGCCGGGTACTTTATTGGGTGATGATACGGGCTTTACTTGCCTATCTATTGATTCACGTACCGTTAACGAAGGTGATGTTTACTTGGCCTTAAAGGGCGAAAGATTTGATGGGCATGAATTTATTGTTGATGCGCTGCGAAAGGGCTGTGCAGGTGTTATTGGCGAACAAGATTTAGCAAGTGTATCGCAGTATATCGAAGATGAGGGGATGACAGCCAAACAGATTTCATATTTACAAGTTAACGATACTGACAAAGCGCTTGCTTCAATTGCTTCACTTAATCGACAGAGGTTTTGCGGAAAGTTAGTTGGTTTGACGGGGTCAGCAGGCAAAACCAGTACTAAGAATATGTTGAAAGCTGTTTTATCAGAATACGGCAAGACCGCGGCAACGAAGGGTAATTTCAATAACGAAGTGGGTGTGCCGTTAACTTTGTTAGACATAAATGCTGAACACCAGTTTTCAGTTGTGGAAATGGGAGCGAGAGCGAAAGGTGATATTGCCTATCTAAGCAATATGGCCCGACCAGATGTTGCAATGGTTTTGAATGCTGGCAGCGCTCACATTGAAGTATTTGGTGATTACGAAGCGATCGTCGAAGGCAAAGGAGAAATTTATGACTCCTTAAGCGCTGACGGCGTTGGAATAATAAACTTCGATGACCCAGCCTATATGACTTGGTTAGAGCGCTTGGGAGGAAGGCAAAGTTTGTCTTTCTCACAGGAAAGTGAAAATGCGGATGTCTTTGCAAGTGATGTTGAATGTGAAGCCGAAGGAAGCTGCTTTACATTGAATTATCACGAAGAGAGCGTAAGGGTTGGTTTGCCTGTGCCAGGTTTGCATCAAATCCAAAATGCTCTCGCAGCAGCGACTGCTGCAATTGCTGTTGGATGCGACTTGGAAGGTGTAGCAAAAGGCTTGGCAAAGGTTGAGTCGACAGAAGGGCGTATGAACACAGCTTTCATTAATGACATCACTTTATTAGACGACAGTTACAACGCAAATCCGGCTTCGATGAAAGCAGCCCTTAATGTCTTGTCTATGCAGGCGGGGTATCGAATTGCCGTGCTGGGTGAAATGGCTGAACTTGGTGCGCATGCGCATGACGCGCATATAGATGTAGCGACTTATGCGCTTGAATTAGGAATCGAAGAGTTTTGCTTGATAGGGCAATACGCAAAACAGATGAGTGAAAGTATTGGTGAGAATGCATTGGTTTTTGAAGACAAAGCCTTGCTTGCAGAGCACCTAGTGAAAGATCAGCACAAAAATAAGATCGTGATGATCAAAGGGTCCAGAAGCGCAGCAATGGATGAAGTTGTAAATTTAATTAAGAGAAGAGTTCACTAATGCTGTATTGGTTGTCATCCGTTTTATCTGAAACATTTGGGTTCTTGTCGGTGTTTCAGTATTTAACCTTGCGAGGAATCCTAGGGGTTTTAACTGCCCTGATGATTTCCTTATGGGTTGGCCCGATGATGATCAAGAAGTTGAGCCATTATCAAATTGGTCAGTCTGTAAGGGACGATGGTCCTCAGTCTCACTTAAGCAAAGCGGGTACGCCAACGATGGGCGGTACTCTAATCATTGTTGCTGTGGCGATTAGTACTTTGATCTGGGGAAATCTGGGTAACAAATATGTCTGGATTACACTATTCGTGACACTGTCATTCGGTGCGATTGGTTGGGTAGATGACTATCGAAAAGTGGTTGAAAAGAACTCTAAAGGTTTACCAGCGAAAGCAAAATACTTTTGGCAGTCAGTTTGTGGTGGTGCTGCGGCATTGCTTTTGTACTTTACAGCAGATCTACCTCAGGAGACCGCGTTAATTGTACCGGTATTTAAGGATTTTGTTTTTGATTTAGGGCCCATGTTCATCGTCTTAAGTTACTTCGTCATCGTTGGGACAAGTAATGCCGTCAACCTGACGGACGGTCTTGACGGCTTGGCGATTATGCCTACGGTTCTCGTGGCGGGTGCCTTAGGTATTTTTGCGTATGTATCAGGTAATAGTGTGTTTGCGGAATATCTACATATCCCTTATCTGCCAGGTACGGGTGAGTTAATCGTTTTTTGTGGTGCCTTGTTAGGTGCCGGTTTGGGCTTTCTTTGGTTTAACACCTATCCCGCTCAAGTATTTATGGGGGATGTTGGCGCCTTAGCGTTGGGTGCCGCCTTGGGTGTTGTCGCTGTGATGGTAAGGCAGGAAATTGTTTTATTCATTATGGGGGGCGTATTTGTGATGGAAACCGTATCGGTCATTCTGCAGGTCGCTTCGTTTAAATTGACCGGGCGCAGAATATTTAGAATGGCTCCCTTGCATCACCATTTTGAATTAAAAGGTTGGCCAGAGCCTCGTGTAATCGTACGTTTCTGGATAATCACCGTGGTATTGGTATTAATTGGTCTTGCGACCCTGAAAGTTAGATAAGGCAAGCTGTGAATACAATTGTGACAGATAAGAAAGTCGTTATTGTCGGTCTTGGTAAGACCGGGCTTTCGTGCGTGCGCTTTTTAGCGTCGCAAGGCTGTCAGCTATGTGTCATGGATAGCCGTGAAGAGCCGCCCGGGCTTGAAGGCTTGCATGCTGATTATCCGAATGTTCAATGTATAACAGGTGGCTTTGACCAAGAGCTTTTGTGCTCAGCAACTGAAATCATTCTGAGCCCGGGAATTGCCCTGGCAACACCAGAAATCCAGGCCGCTATCAAAAGCGGTGTGCGAGTTCGAGGTGATATCGACCTGTTTGCTGAAGCCGCTAAGGCGCCGATTGTTGCGATTACCGGCTCTAATGGTAAAAGTACCGTCACAACTTTGCTGGGTGAAATGGCAGAGCAGGCAGGGCTAAATGTTGGTGTTGGTGGAAACCTAGGGACCCCAGCACTTGAGTTACTAGATAACTCAAGTGAGCTATATATTCTAGAACTATCCAGTTTTCAGCTAGAGACGACAGATCATTTAAGTGCAGAAAGCGTTGTTATGCTAAATCTCTCTGAAGATCATATGGATCGCTATGAGAGCAAAATTGCATATTTACAGGCTAAGCAACGTATATTTTTTGGCGCTAAAAAAGTCATTGTTAATGATGATGAGGTGCTCAGTCAGCCCTTACAAGCTGAAGGAATGGAGCTGCTTCACTTTGGCTTGAATAGAGCAGACTTAAATAAGTTTTCCTGTATGGACATTGATGGCCAGCGTCATCTAGTGAAGGGCTTTGACAGTATTTTGCCCGTAAAAGATTTGAAGATCTGCGGCGAGCATAATCTTTCGAACGCGCTAGCTGCTTTGGCATTAGGAACATCTGTTGGCTTGCCTATGGATGCGATGGCGAATGCTCTGAAAAGTTATAAGGGGCTACGTCACCGTTGTCAGCATATCAGGTCTGTAGACGGTGTTGATTATATCAATGACTCAAAAGGAACGAATGCGGGTGCAGCCCAAACAGCCATTAGCAGTATTGGTGCGAATTTAGATGGAAAGGTACTGCTAATTGCCGGAGGCGATAGTAAAGGTGCTGATATTTCCGGCTTGCTCGAGCCTATGCAAAAGTTTGGGAAACTGGCGCTGCTATTTGGACAGGATGCGGAGTTAATAGAAGCTGTTTTAAAAGATAAGGTTGAAACGCTTCGTGTTGCTAACCTGGAGCAGGCAGTTCAACAAGCCAAGGCTCGGGCAGAAGAAGGTGACGCTGTGTTGTTGTCTCCAGCATGCGCAAGTTTCGATATGTTCAAAAGTTACGAGCAGCGAGGCGATATGTTTGAGCAGGAGGTTTTGGCCTTATGACACTTTCTATCGCTAGAGCTGGCATGCCTGGATTGCTGCAAAGCAAAGACTCGCTTCGCATTGAGCCACGTACAGATCATGTCATGTTGTTCGTTAGTGTTCTATTGCTGCTGACTGGCTTGATTATGATTGCATCGGCTTCGGTAGATATTGCGGATGCCAGAAATGGAAACCCATTTCACTATGTGATTCGCCACGGCATTTTCATTGTCTTGGGTTGTATCGCCGGCGTATTTACTTACCAGTTGCCATCTTCGTGGTGGCAGAAGACTGGCTGGCTTGCGCTGAGTTTGTCTTTACTAATGCTTTTGGTGGTCATTCTCCCAGGCGTTGGTAAAACAGTTAATGGCAGTACACGCTGGATTAGTTTAGGTAGCTTGAATTTTCAGCCTTCTGAATTGGCGAAGCTTTTGTTGGTGGCTTATCTCGCAGGCTATTTAGTGAGACGTTTAGATGAGGTGCGTACAACATGGTGGGGCTTTGCAAAGCCGATGTTGGTCTTGGCTTTGGTTGCCTTATTGCTGCTTAGTGAGCCGGACTTAGGTTCTACCGTTGTAATTGGTTGTGCCTTTCTGGGAATGATTTTCCTCAGTGGTGCGAGATTAGGGCAGTTTATTATTCTGATTCTAGGCTGTTTAGCATCTGTGGCCTTACTGATTTATTCGCAGCCCTACAGATTAAAGCGTTTAGTGGGCTATACCGATCCTTGGGCAGATCCCTATGGTAGTGGATATCAGGTGATTCAGTCTTTGATCGCATTTGGGCGTGGGGACTGGTCGGGCGTAGGTTTAGGCAACAGTATTCAAAAGCAATTTTACTTGCCCGAGGCTCATACCGATTTCGTTTTTGCCATTATGGCAGAAGAGTTTGGTTTGATTGGTACATTGCTTGTTGTTTCGTTGTTTGTCGTTTTGGTCTACAGATCCTTACGCATAGGCTATTTGGCAGAAAAGAAAAAGCAATTATTCAGCGCCTATTTTGCCTACGGCATTGGCATCTTATTCGCGGTTCAGTCTTTTATAAACATAGGCGTCAATATGGGCTTGCTACCGACTAAAGGCCTGACGCTGCCATTGGTAAGTTATGGCGGTAGTAGCCTGATTGTGAGTTGTATGTGTATAGGCGTGTTGTTAAGAATTCACCGTGACCTGATGGCGATTGAAGATGAGCCAGACTCAGAACAGACCAAAGACAAGGAGCTTATCCATGCGTGATAAAACATTCCTTGTGATGGCTGGTGGCACTGGCGGGCATGTATTTCCAGCCTTAGCAACGGCAAAGAAACTAATGAGCCGCAATGAAAAAGTTGTTTGGCTAGGTTCAGTCGGTGGTATGGAAGAGCGAGTAGTGCAAGACGCTGGAATCCCTTTTTACGGTATTTCCGTCAGTGGTGTTCGCGGTAAAGGCATATTAAGCAAAGCTTTAGCACCCTTGAAGATCGCTAAAGCCGTTTTCCAGGCTTTATTAGTGCTTAGGAAAACAAGACCCGATGCCGTGTTAGGTATGGGAGGCTTCGCTTCTGGGCCTGGTGGCTTGGCGGCAAAACTCTTGGGTAAGCCTTTATTGGTTCACGAACAGAATGCCGTAGCAGGAATGACCAATAAAGTACTCGCGAAAATGGCAGATTCAGTGATGTCAGCTTTTCCTGAAGCCTTTGAAGATGCGAGTAAAGTTGTGCTGACTGGCAACCCATTGAGAGATGAAATCTGCGAGTTATTTTATTCAAGCAAAGACAGTGTTTCGAAATCTGGGCCGATCAGAGTGCTGGTGTTGGGTGGGAGCCTTGGAGCTGCCAGACTAAACGAAGTGCTCCCTGGTGCGATGAGCTCTTTGGGGGCAGAAATTAGACCGGAAATTTGGCACCAGACAGGGCGTAATAAGTCCGAAGGCGTGGCTGCAAGTTATGAAAAGTATGGTGTCAAAGCTCAGGTAAGTGAGTTTATTGATGATATGGCCGCAGCCTATCGCTGGGCTGACTTTGTGATCTGTCGAGCCGGTGCTTTAACCATATCTGAACTATGTGTGGCGGGCTTGGGAGCGATCCTCATCCCTTATCCTCATGCGGTCGATGACCACCAAACGCTCAATGCCCAGTATATGACCAAGGGCGGTGCGGCATGGTTATTAGACCAACAGGATTTGAGCGAGTCGACCTTGAGTGAGGTCTTGGCTCCTTTATTTAGTAAACCCGAGAGAATATCGATTTTGTCCGAGGCAGCAAGAAAATTAGCCAAAGCAGACGCAACAGAGAATGTAGCCAGTGAATGTAGGAGAGTCTGCTATGCCTGATAAACCAAATGCGAGTGTACTAAAGCATGCAGGAAGCATGGTATTGAGTGAAATTCCAGAGATGCGCCGTATCAGTCTGATCCATTTCGTAGGTATTGGTGGCGCGGGCATGTGCGGAATTGCAGAAGTGCTACGTAACCAGGGTTACCAAATCTCGGGTTCAGATTTAAATGAGTCAGCAGTGACAAAACGACTCGCTTCATTAGGAGTGAAAATCTATTTTGGGCATGATGCGGAAAATGTCGCACAAGCCGATGTAGTAGTGGTTTCTTCTGCGATTGATGAAAACAACCCGGAAGTGGCTGCAGCCAGAGAGCACCGTACGCCAATTGTTCCGCGAGCAGAAATGCTGGCTGAAATAATGCGTTATCGTCACGGTATCGCGATTGCGGGAACGCATGGCAAAACAACTACAACCAGTTTGATTGCATCGGTACTCGCCGAGGCAGGTTTAGACCCTACGTATGTGATCGGTGGTCGCTTAAATAGCGCGGGTACCAATGCAAGTCTGGGTGGGTCTCGATACCTGGTTGCTGAAGCAGATGAGAGTGATGCGTCATTCTTGCACCTTACACCGATGATTTCAGTGGTTACAAATATCGAAGCGGATCA
>NZ_LWGG01000788.1:0-4066 GCF_001635365.1 Oleiphilus sp. HI0128
TCAATAAATCGACTACCGGCTTCAGCGAGTCATTAGTGGATAGTCTATTATCAAACCCTCTATTAATACGATGTGATCTATATTTTGTATAAGTAACGTAAATTTGCTCTTTCGCTCTGGAAAGAGCCACATATATGGAGCAATTGTCCTCGAATGGTTGATTTCTATAGTTCCAAAATGCCTGATCCTCAAGTCCAATAAAGTATACGGAGTCATATTCAAGCCCTTTACACTTATGCACATTCATTAAGTGTACCGAATTTTCAGCACTGAATAGCATTACTGCCTCTTCCAACGCACTGGCTTGATCACACATATCCCTCAAATGACCCTCTAGCGTTTGCCAGATCTGTTGGAAGTATTCTGGAGATTTGTATTGTTTCCATCGACCTTTTATTTTTTTCACTCCAAGTTCGTGAACGAAACCATGTAAAAAAGATATAAGTTCATCAGTTGAAGTTAAAGGCGTAATTAATTCACGCTTATGTGATATGAAATTGACCAAAGCTAACGTCAAAGGTTCTTCTTTTGAGTCACCTGAATTGACCTTATTCAACGATAGATTTATATGAAATAACTTAGACATTACTTCAGGTGTTGGCGCAATTATGGATTTCAGAAACAGCGAAAATAATTGTCCTAGAGGCTCTTTTAGAGCATCTTGTAGGTCAGACATGTCTAGATTGTTTATTCCAGCTCTCGTTAACTCTTCCCTCACTAATTCTGTGTATTGCGAAGAAAGCTGCTTCGTTAAAACACAGATATCGTTCTCCTTGCCCCCTCTCTCGATTGCAGATCTAATGCTATCAACAATGAAAGATGCTTCTTGAATCTCGTCTTCAAACGTGTGGAATGAGCAGTGATCAGGTGCAATTCCAATTTCTGAGATCGCTGATGACGGGTTTTGAATAAAGAGTAGTAAAATATTTAGTATATTTTGAATTTCCGTAGATGCTCTGTAGTTCTTTACTAGTAACTTGCTCTGTGCCGAAAACTCATTTAAAAAATCTTTGAATATCGTTTGCCTTGCTCCGGCCCACAACATAATACTCTGATTCAGGTCTCCAACTGCCAAGACTTTTGTAGCGGTATTCTGAAACATCAATTTTAGCAATGTGTATTGTTCGTTCGTTGTATCTTGAAACTCATCAACAAAGACATATTCATAAGAGCTTGCAAACATATTTCGAATATCGTCTCTGGATCTCAAAATACGAATCGCCAGCCCTATCAAATCTCCCATCAATATTCTAGTTGTACCATTAGCCTCTTTACGCTGAAAAACAATATCATAATTGTTAATAGGACGTTCCGCCCGTGGTAGAGTGTTCTTAAATCTATCGACAATACTTTTGCACAATGCATGAAACGTAAAAGAATCAAACCGAGCAGCCTTATCTCCGCAACGCTTACTGACCCGCTCTTTTATATTTATTTGAGCTTCAGTCTTAAATGTAAGCGACAATATTCTTTTCGGCCAAGGGCAATTTGCGGTGTAAAACAAGTAACTTGCTTTTTGGGCCAACAATTCAGTTTTACCTGCACCAGCTCCAGCAAGAACAGCTATAGAATCATCGCAGGTAATTATATTCATTAGTTCGCTCGTGGCATCTACTCCCTCTGAAGGAGCCCATTCACGCATTACTCTATTACCTGCTCAGAAAGCGCCATTATGCAATTCATGAGTTTTTGCAATTCAGAAGGTAGCATCTGTTTTATTTGTTCTGAATTATATTGCTCCTCTATCTTTGACATCATGCGCACATGAGAAGCTGGCTTACTCTTGTTAGACAAGAACCTATAGCGGTACCACAAGAAATTGCGCTCCCAGTCTGAACCAAAATCAAATCGTTTACCTAAATTTCCTTTTTTAAGAACAGCTTTAATAAGAGCCTGATTTCTTTTTTCTGTACTCTGGTCTTCATCATCTTCCTTGCCTTCTGTAGGGCCTCTTTCACCATAACTATGATCTTTCACACAAAAAATTTCTGGAAACGTGCAAATCATGGAGTAGTCGATATCTAAAGGGCTGGAAAAAAACACATTATACTTTTCTAACTCATCAACAATATTGATACACACTCCTGAGTCATAAGATAAGGAGAATTCGTTTGGATCTCTTGTATCAGTCCAGTTTGGAATATATGTGAGCACCTTCGAATGCAAATACTCTAGGTTAGGATTAAAACTACTAAGTTGTTCGATGGCATACTTCATACGGCCAAAGCCGCCACCATTTCGGTCTATATCAAAATCAAGCAATGTTACAAATGGTATTTTAAGAGAGTTAAGCAAACGCCAAAAATGATTTACATGTCGCCCACCCAATGGAACTACAGAAATCGAATGCGAATCTATATCTTTACCATAGTGCTCCAATAGTTTGGGGAGAATAACTTGCTCGCTATCACCTTCTCCAAGTATGACGAGCTTTGAGAAATATATTTCAGGATAGGCTTTTACTGCCTCACGGATATATTTTGCTTGCTCATCCCCTTCTTTAGGAAGTTCTAACTTCTGAACACGTGAACAAACTTCCTCATTGTCCAGCCTGAAGTGACGAATTTGTTGGGGCTCAATCCTCCCCACCAAAGATGCAGAGTGCGTAGCAACAACGGACTGGCATAGTTCATTTGAACCATAGTCTTTTACCAAGCTTATAATTCTCCCCAAATAGTGAGGGGACAAGTGATTTTCAGGTTCTTCAAGCGCGATCAAGCTAAAGATTGGCAGCTTCATTTTATCTTCATCGAAATTCGAAACCTCGCGACTGACAACAGCCTTTCGAGTTGCGGCATCGATATCAAAAAGAGCCTTTGTCAAAGCAAAATAAACAAGGGATTTTTGGCCGTCACTAAGACGGTTAGTATTTACCTTATTGCCTGTGGCATCTGGCATAAATTGTAATTGTATAAGGCGCAGAATTTCATCTACGTCACCAACAGGAAAGCTAAGTTCAGCTTCACCAAGGTGGCGACCTTTATATATAGTTTTCCAGTTGTCATTAATTGCTCCGGTAATCTGCGAGAGTGCGGAGTTATCAGACGCAAGTTGATTGAGTTCTTTCGCCTTTTTTTCAAAAGTCCCCTGTTCATCCTCAGTCCATTTAATTGCTTTGAGCAATCGACCAAGCACAGCCTTTGAAGAATACTTCAATTGGACTAAAGGGTCGCGATTGGCGGGAATGTAATTGACCTGAATTGCGTTCCTTTGCGTTGCAGACAGACGATGTTTATTCTCTTCATCTGGATCTTCCATGTCTCCATCAATAACCCAAATACTCTCGTCGACATCACCTAAAGGACTGTAATCAAAGTTCAGACTTGCTTCTAATCGAACCCTAAATATAACTTCGCCGGTGGAGCTAGAAACAGTAAGTCCATTAATTAAGGGAGGAACCGATGGGTTCCCATCTGCATTAGTAAGGGTAAAGATTGCCTCTATACTTAAGTCCCTTTGTGTATTGGGCTCTGCGTCATCCGCAACATGAAAATCAGAAGGAGATATTCCACGCAATGAGTGATCGATTGAGAATAGTTTATTTAGCGCTTCTAACGCGGCACTTTTTCCTGTTCCATTATGGCCTATAAAAGCTGTAAGCTCTGGTTCAAACTCAATTGTTTGAGGATAGTCACAGGAAATGCTTTTGTAGCCAGAAATGGTAATTGTTTTTAGTAACATGGTATCCCTGCTAACTATCGCAAACTGGATATTGCGAGTACTTCCATTGGTCAAAATGCTCTCTTAAGAGCTAAATGCATTCATTGATATTACCATACGGGTTTAGATTGTGTACGGCCAAATCCGGCGTTTTTCAAGGTAGTTGTCGCCTGAGCATTTAAGCTGCTTGTTTTTCCTTCTCCGGGTTCAACTTAACGTCACCCACTTTCTCCCAGTTCCGCGTAGCTTTTGACCACCTTATTTGGTTCTTTCTTTTCATCTTGCGATAAAGCTCATCCCTCTTCGATAATATTTCTTCATCCAGACCTAAGTGCCTTTGCTCTGGGGTAACAAAGTTAATTCGACTATGCCGGTGCTCTGTGTTGTACCAAGTGACAAACTCTTT
>NZ_LWGG01000789.1:0-8428 GCF_001635365.1 Oleiphilus sp. HI0128
TGGCTCAATATACCGCCTGATTTCTTAAATAGCTATGCCCTGACAGGAGTTTTAAACACCTTTAATTTGTAAGGCATTCAACCCTTAAACCCAACACCTACTTGATAGATTTCCCGCGAGCGGGCCCTTGAAGCGTCCGGCTTACGGCTATATACCTTAGTAAACATCTGTCGCATATCTCCAATCAAGGAGTCAAAGCCCTCCCCCTGAAAAACCTTAGCGATAAATGCGCCATTAGGTTTTAAAGTTTGTCGCGCCATATCCAGAGCTAACTCAACCAGATACATCGCATTGGGTATATCAGAAGCAGCATTCCCACTCATATTGGGGGCCATATCTGAGATTACAAGGTCTACTTGACCATCAATTTCTGCCATAAGACGATCAAACACGTCTTCTTCAGTAAAGTCACCCTGAACAAAAGTCACATCAGGCAAGGCATCCATAGATAAAATATCGCTAGCGATTACCTTTCCACTTGGCCCAACCAGCTCTTGCGCTACCTGAGTCCAACCACCAGGCGCTGCCCCCAGGTCAATCACCGTCATACCCGGCTTAAACAGGCGGTCTTTTTTTTGAATCTCTAACAATTTGTAGCTGGCACGAGAACGATACCCATCTTCCTGTGACTGTTTTACATACTGATCATCGAAGTGCTCTTTCAACCACTTGGAACTTGATTTTGAACGAGCCATACCACCCTCTTTAAAAATTCTCGCTGCCCTGTCAGAGCATAAGCCTGACATTTAGCGGCATTATCAATCAAATAAAATAACTGTTAGAATGCGCGCCGTTAATACTTTTACTTACTATACGATTTCTACTACGGGTTATTTTCATGAGCTTAAGTTCTGCAGACAAAAAACATTATCGCACTATCGCACACAACCTAAACCCGGTGATTATAGTCGGAGATAAAGGTTTAAGCGAAGGCCTAATGGAAGAACTGAATCGCGCACTCAATGATCATGAGCTAATTAAAGTTAAAGTAGCAATTGGTGACCGCGATGACCGCAGTGCACTCATCACTGAGCTGGTCGAACAAAGTGGCGCCGAGCTAGTTCAAACAATAGGAAAAATCGCGGTGCTACTTAAGAAGAACAAGAAGCCTAACCCTAAGCTTTCAAACCTAATTCGTTAACCTTAAAATACAAATGGGGTGCGACATACGCACCTCTCTAAAATTTAAAAAACTGCCCAGCACTCCAAACACCAAGCTCAGTATCTTGCTCCGAGCGCTCACAAATATAATCTGCTAACTCGTAATAAACCGGCCGACTCAATTTTGCCATAAGCCCATGTCTTACCTTCACGTATGGCGACGGTTCCTGGCGTTCGTTATAGCTTACCTCGAGCGGGTGATCTGCCGACAAGGTGAAGTAATCGCCTAGCTGGGTAGAAAAATGCAGCTTTTGCGCTTCACCCTCACCTTCGCGATCTACCATCACGACAACAAAGGGCGCATCATCCACCGTAATTTTCATTTTCTCGTAAGGCGTCACCAGGAAGAAATCTTCACCATCACGGCGTAATATCCGCGACAACAGGCGAACCACTGCCTGCCGCTCCATCTTGTCTCCCTGATAATACCACTCACCCTGGGAATCAATACGTATATCTATCTCGCCAACTCGCTCCGGCTGCCACGTTTCAACAGGTGGCAAGCTATCATCCTCGCCAACTAATTCTCTTATCTGGGTCGCGATTGTCGGTAGGTCCCTATGCAGCCCCTCACCATCTATTTTTGCCATAGTTATAGGCCTCGCTGCCACTCTTGCCTAAGAGGAATTGCACCAGGCTTATTCAAAGCCAGATCAATTTTACTTAGCATCGCTTGCTTATCTGCCCCTAAATTACCTTTTAGCACCAAATAATTAGACGCGTGGTCGGAACGGAATACTGTATTTTCCAGTTCAAAATTAGCAATCAGGGTACGAATCTCATGAAATAAATCCAATTGTTCTAATGGCTCGTAATCACCATTAAATCCAGCCCTAAAGCGCTCTTCACCCATCGGAAAAGAAACTACTAACGTCGATACAAACTCTGGCTGTGTTTCATTCATAAGCTTGGCAGAGTTAACGGCATGTTGCTTTGAAAACTTCTTGCCACCCAAGCCATTTAATATCATCACGGAAGACTTGATGCCTGCAGCTTTTAACTTGAGTAAGGCGTCTTTAGAGCTTTCGTAAGTCTCACCCTTAACCACACATTCCAAGACTTTGTCGTCACCGGATTCACAGCCCACATATACCATGCTTAGGCCTAACGCTCTCAACTCAGCCAGCTCTTCTACCGTTTTTTTCTTAATATTTCTGGGTAAGCAATAAGCAGTAACACGTTCTTTATCTGGAAAGTAGCGATTAATACACTCAAGTATTTCTTTGAGGCGGCGGAACGACAAAGTCATTGCATCACCATCTGCCAAAAAGAAACGCCCGACATTCGGCATGCTCTTCGCCACTGCACTCACTTCTTGCTCTATCTCTTCGATCTTTTTGGGCTTGAACTTCTTCTGTTCAGCTGTATACATATCGCAAAAGGTGCACTTATTGTATGAACAACCATTGGTAACTTGAAGAATCAAAGACTTAGCTTCTGAAGGTGGACGAAATACGGGCTCAATGTAATTGATAGGCAAATAATTCATAAAATAATCACGGCAACTATTGGTTGAATCTAATCGTTTATTCTAACACAAGTCTTTATTAGCGAGCTCTCTATGGGGCAAACTGAGCTCACGAACCTTATCGAGACCGGTAATTTCTTTAGTTTCGATACGATATTCCCCCCTAGCAAGTCCATTAGACTGAGTAGCAAGAGAGATAAAGCAGTCTAAATCTGTTTCGAACTGCCAAAAAAGCCAAGGGTCAGAATCGCTTTTTTGCTCCGGCTCAAAACGCGCCAAATAACGATTAGAATCATCAAATAGAAAGGAAAAGCTTTTAAGCGGAATAGACATGCCTCGCCCATCTGCTTTCATATAAGCTTCTTTCAAAGTCCAGAGAGAAAAGAAACGATCTCGAAATGCTTCTTGGTCGAGCTTCTCTATCTGGGCGTATTCCTTGGTTGAAAACGAGTATTTGGCCAAAGGCTGAAAATCAACCTCACGCTTATGCGATTCAATGTCCACCCCCAACACCTCATCACGAGAAAAAGCCAGTACGATATGATTGTCAGAATGCGACAAATTAAAGCTCAGCGGGTAATTCGGCAATTCAGGTTTACCGTAATCATTATAATTAAAGCACCATGTTTTAGGTGAATTCCCGGGGAGATATCGGCTAAGCAAGGTGCGTAAGAGATAGCGCGATACGAGATATACATGACGATCTTTTTCAAAGACAAAACGTTCGTATCGCACACGTTCGTCCTCACTCAAAAGAGCAAGAAACTCATCAATATGAGACGCCACATTTATACGTTCAACGGAACAGAGCCAAAGATCTATGCGCTGAGCTTGCATAGCTTTTACCGATAAATTCACAAAACCTTCCACATACACTCGCCACAAAGCTCGCTATAAACGCAAGCTTTGAATCAGGCAGAACAGCTTAACAAAAGAAAGCTCTGTCGGCACTGCTTTAGTCTCCATCGACATCGGCGTTTTAAAGAATGCCCTGATCAGATACGAAAACATTAAAATGCCATCTTATTTCGTATATCATCAGAGCTTCTCCCGGTCCAACAAGCTCAAAACGGTGTCAACATGCCAAGCTTTACCCATTTCCCCCAAGCTGAAACACAATTCCCTCAAGACAAGGAATTATGCTACCTGAATCACGCTGCGGTAAGCCCTTGGCCTGCATGTACGGAGCTAGCCGTTGCCAGGTTCGCCAAAGAAAATGTTTACAGCGGCGCTCAGCACTACCCTCAATGGTTACAGGTCGAGCAAGAACTGCGCGAGCGCTTGGCCAAGTTAATCGGCCTATCATCTACCCATGAAATCGCACTGGCAAAAAACACCTCCGAGGCACTGTCAATGATTGCCTATGGCATTGAATGGCAAGCAGGTGATGAAGTAATTATCAGCAATCAGGAATTTCCGTCTAATCGCATAGTCTGGGAATCCCTGAGCCAGTTTGGTGTCACTGTAAACGTAGCAGATATAGACAAACAAGACCCTGTGCAGGCGATACAACAGCTGATAAGCCCCAAGACCAGGCTGGTTTCTATTAGCTCTGTTCAGTATGCAAGCGGCATTACAATTGACCTCCCGTCTCTTAGCCAGCTATGCAAAGCAGAACAATGCCTCCTTTGTGTGGATGCCATACAAAGTCTGGGCGCATTACCTTTCGATCAAACCTTAATCGATGCTGATTTCATTGTTGCCGATGGACATAAGTGGATGATGGCCGCCGAAGGTTTAGCGCTTTTCTATGTGAAAGGCATACATATCGAAACACTGAAGATCAATCAATTCGGTTGGCATATGATCGAACAGCGCGGCAACTACGACTCGCCCGAATGGACGCCAGCAAAGGACGCAAAACGCTTTGAGTGTGGCAGCCCCAACATGCTGGGGGTACAGGCTTTAAATGCCAGTTTGGGGCTACTGCTGGATATAGGCATCGACAATATTCATCAAGCCATATGCGAACGAACGAACTATCTGAAGGCACAATTACAAACCATTGATGACCTTTGTTTCATTTCTCCTGAAAATAAAAACCAAGCGCGTCAAAGTGGCATTATCTGCTTTCGCATTGAGGGGAAGGACAGCACTGAGCTATATCAAACACTTATGTCACGTAAAGTAATCTGTGCAAACCGGGGAGGAGGTATTCGTTTTTCCCCGCACTTTTATACCACCAAGCGAGTGATCAACCGGGCTGTAGAGATTCTGCGCGACTTAGTCTAAATAATTGGAGTCATTCATTTAAGAACCCTTCTTTTGGCTTTCTCCGTGCAGGCCACCTGCCGCTCTGTGTCCTCTGTGGTGGATTTGTTTTTTGGTTTTGATTTCAAGATTAAACCCCTTAACCACAGAGGGCACGGAGCGCTTTGCTGCACAGAGGAATAATAATTCTCTATAGAGCTCCTCTATAAAATGGGTGCAATTCAGGGCAGAGTAGAACATCTCCCCGAACTCATCATTCCCGAGGTGTTTTTACCAGGAAACCAGCTACGTCGATACCTCGTTCTGACCCTCATGGATCCCGGCTTAAGAGCACACCGGGCTAACAAAGAGACCTGTGAATTATTAGTGCGGGATAAGATCCTGGTGTAAATAAGCTAGGCCGGCTTCCATCAGCTCAAGCTCCAGTACTACTAGCTCACTCGTGATAAAAGGATGAGGTTGATAGGTATTACCTTCAACCAATAGGCTCACTAAGTCTCCGACCAATGGCTGATGCGATACCAACAGCACATTATCAATTCCGGCCTGATTAAGCTGACGAAGCACTTGTTTCGGCGAGGAGTCGGGTGTAATAAAAGGCTTGGTATGAACATCGCACTTCAGCTGGTCTTGATAAACCTTTGCCGTCTGCTGAGCTCTTAGTAAGGGGCTCACCCAAATTTGGCTCACCTCACTTAATATACTCAAATGCTCTTTTGCTAAAGCACTTGTCTGCTGCACACCTCTTTCTGTCAAGGGGCGAGAGAAGTCGCTTTCTGCATAAAATGATGCCTCACCATGCCTGGAAATAAAGAGCTTCATCGCTACTTAATCTCATCCAGAAGCTTGTCTTTAGCTTTTGCTTGCGGCCAATCAGAAAATGGATAGGGCTTCACTTCACTTGCGTAGCTCAGGAATTCACTAATTTGTTTTAGGTACAAGCCCAAAGTCCTACCGGCATCTTTTAAAGATTCACTAGGCTCTCCCGTTGAAAGCTTTAACACGGTTTGAACGAGAGCGATTACAACCAAAACAATATCAGTAAGACTATAAATCAAACAAAAAAGGATCAAATATAAAACTTTTATCACGCGCTACACCTCGTGCTTTGCTAAAGTAAATTCAACATCAGTATTCTGCTCACCAGACATCAATTTTTCGATGATAACTGACAAAGGTACCTGTTTGTAAATCATCATATATAAGCCCTGTACTAATGGCATATATATATCGTTATCGTCCGCATAGCGCTTAACCTGAGCCAGAGTATTCACCCCTTCCGCAACTTCACCCAACTCCTCTACGGCCTGCTCCAAGGTTTTCCCTTTACCAAAGGCATAACCCACCCGGTAATTCCTACTTAGCGGGGAACTACAGGTCGCAATCAAATCACCCACGCCCGACAAACCTAGGAAAGTGAGCGGATTAGCACCCTGCGTTTGCGCAAAGCGCCCCATTTCAGCCAGGCTTCGTGTAAGCAGCATGGCAATCGTATTCTCACCCAAACCCTTGGCTGCAGCGACACCCGCCATAATAGCGTAAATATTCTTCAACGCGCCGCCTAACTCAACACCATAAACATCAGCACTGGCATAGACTCTAAAATAGGAGCAGCCTAGTGCATCCTGAACACCCTTTCTTAAGTCTGAGGACTCGCTTGCAATCACCGTGGCCGTTAGCTCATGTTTGGCTATTTCCTTGGCTAGGTTTGGCCCGCCCATAACGCCCACCTGAAAACCGGGAAGCTCTGCCCGCAAAATATCACTCATCAGGTTTAGTGTGCCCGGCTCGATCCCTTTTGTAGTGCTCACCACCCATTGATCAGGCTTAAGATAGGATTTTGCATTTTCTACAACTGCCCGAAAAGATTTACTCGGCACGGCAAAAAATACGATATAGGCATTGTCAACGGCGTCACTTAAGCTCGTTGTTGGAATTAGGTTTTCATGCAAGGACAAATCAGGCAGATACTTGGTATTAACCCTGGTTTGAATAATGGACTCTACGGATTCTTCACTGCGCATCCATAAATATGTCTTAATCCCGGCTTCGGCAGCAATATTAGCAATCGCAGTTCCAAAACTTCCACCACCCAGAACAGCGATAGCCGATTTGCTATGTGACATGATTTAAGATCTCTTGTTTAGTTGATTAGACTTGTTTGCCAGCTCTTTTTGCTGCAAGACAATAATAGAAGGTCACAAGAGAAACCTGAAGCAGGAAAGCCAAAATACTTTGCTTCCTGACATAATATTAATAACTAAGCTTTATTCACCTTAGCCCGCAACAAAGGCCTGTTCCTCTACATCGCCTTCAAGTGTCGCCACTAAGTCTTTGAACTGTTCACGGTTGTGCTCGTTCAGGTTCATCAAAACCTTGTGAGCATTGAGAACATTGGTTCTTAATTCTTCTTCGGTAATATCTTGGGGTGCCAGCTCAGTCAGTCGTTGGCTCGAGTCTGCCGGTTCAGTTAGAATAAGATAGACACTTTCGAAGCCCATTGTCGTTATGACACGAGTAATGTCAGGGTTAGTCGATACAATGGAAGGCAAGAAGTGGCTTTTTTGCTTCGCCTGAATAGCCAAGCGAGCAAGCAAACCTAAAGTGGTACTGTCAATTAAAGTCGTCTCACTCAAATCAACAACGATTGATGCAAATTCAGGGTCAGACGTCATTGCTTCAATAGCAGAGTCAATCGTTGAGCAAAGATTCAATCGAACCTCTCCCACCAATTTCAACACATAAACGCCGCTGCATTCTGCTTGTAGTATTTTACATTTAGACATAGTCGCTCAACCTTTAATGCTTGTGATTGACATATTCAATATGGAACGTATGTTCTGCATATCGCTACCTTTTACTTCCGTCACTGACTGCACTCACCGAAAGAAAGGCAATATCATCAGGTATTTCTTTTAAGTCGTCCAAGCCTAAGGAAGAGAATAGCTCCGCTACACCCGCCCTGTTTTCTGCTACAACGTCCAGTAGTAGCTGTTCCTTATCATTCAAAGTCTCGCCGGGCATCACCTCGAGAATACCGTCAGAAAATACCGTGATTCGAAATTCCGGTGTAATTTTCCGATGGTAGACTTCGAATTCTGGCTCAGGAAATAAACCAACGGCCATTCCTTTACCTTCTAAATACTCTGCCCGCCCTTGCTCACAATATACTGGCATAGGGAAATGCCCTCCTACCGAATATCGTAATTCCTGGTTTTTCTCATCGAGAATACCTGCAAACATCGTTACATGCTTTCCCAAATCACTTGCCAACAGCTCAAGATTAACACGCTTCAAGAAATCATTCGGACACGAAATCTCATCACTAGAGCCGCGTTTAAAGTTACGCTTTAAACGCATCGTCAGGTTTTTCAGCAATACCGTCACAAATGCAGACGATGCACCATGACCAGAAACGTCGGCAAAATAAAATAAGCTACGATGATCGTCAAGATTAAAATAGTCTAAGAAATCGCCGCTTAAGTACAAAGATGGCATCACTCGATGCTCAAAGAAAATATCGTTCACTTTCTTTTCATTTTTTGGCAGCATTTTCTTTTGAATTTGCAAGCCGGCTTTTTGGTCAGC
>NZ_LWGG01000790.1:0-6167 GCF_001635365.1 Oleiphilus sp. HI0128
TTAAAGACGCAGAATTAAGTGTTGTTGATGAAGTATCAGCAACCGAAGTTTTGCCTGACGACCATAGAGCTTTGGAACCACCTGATCCCATCCCGAACTCAGAAGTGAAACGAAGCATCGCCGATGGTAGTGTGGGAGGTCCCATGTGAGAGTAGGTCATCGTCAGGCTTCTATTAGAAACCCCAGTAGGTCGTCCTACTGGGGTTTTTTATTGTCTGGTGAAAAGGCAAATTTAGAAAAAATATGAAAAAACCTTGGAGATATACGTCTTCAAGGGTTTTTTGTTAATAGTTATAGCTCTGAATTAAACTTGCTACTATCTGACCGTGTTAGTAAGTAAATCAGGTGCCGCTGCTTATTATGTAGGTGTTCACGCTGGCTGTTGTAAGCAACACGCGTAAAACAGAGTTTTTATACCGGCATGGTATTTAGCTTTGCCGGTATTTCTCGAACTCTACGTTGATCTGCTCTTCAGTCATATGTTCCGTATTACTGATCCACTTATCGTGAATCTCTTTCAGCCGCAGATCATGTTCTTTACGAAGCTCCCTTCTTACTTTTGCTGCAATATAGCGCTGTTTTTGCTTATCTGCTTTAAAGTCGAGTGGCGGAACTTCTGTGGGCTTTCCATCCTCACCCATTGCTACCATAGTAAAATAGCAGCTGTTGGTATGGCGCTTCTCGTGAGAGTGAATATCTTCAGCAACGACTTTGACGCCTACTTCCATTGACGTGCGTCCGACGTAGTTTACAGAAGATA
This sequence comes from Oleiphilus sp. HI0128, assembly GCF_001635365.1. Lineage (NCBI taxonomy): Bacteria > Pseudomonadati > Pseudomonadota > Gammaproteobacteria > Oceanospirillales > Oleiphilaceae > Oleiphilus > Oleiphilus sp. HI0128. Next base: position 761 of record NZ_LWGG01000790.1, read on the forward strand.
AAAAGGTGACGAGTTCGCCAATTTTAATCGGTTGGCGAAAGTTAACTTGGTCTACAGAAAGGGTGACGGCGTAATGGCCGCTATAGCGTGATGCGCAGGTATAAGCGACCCGGTCTAGTAGCTTTAATAGTGCGCCGCCGTGTACGTTACCTGAAAAGTTAGCCATTTCAGGTGTCATTAGCATAGTGAATATTACTGGCTCATTAGTGCCATATTGAATGTCAGACATAAGTTTGCTCCTCTAATGGTGCTATTGTAGACCTAAAGAGAAGCACTGATAATAAAAAAGGCCCCTTAAAAGGAGCCTTTTTATAATCTGCTAAGCTATTAGCCTATTCAGGAGTTGCACACTCACTTGCAGATGGGTTTTCAGCACAACGGATTTTCCAAAGCAGCTTGAGCGCTTTAGGGTCCATTTTACCTTCAGCTTTAAGTGCTAGACGAATGTCACGGCTAAACTTAACTAGCTCTTTTTTAGTCTCTTCGTTAGTTTTGATCCAGTACTTAGCTGGTATTTCTTTTTCGGCATCAGCAACTAGTTTATTGATAGCTTTCAAGCGGCCAACAACGTATTTACGCATTTTGTTACCAAAGTCTGCTGGGAAGTTGTCTTTCTTGGTGATTGTTTGAAGCATGCCGTAATATAGACGGTAGTCAAGAATGCCACCTTTGTCGCCAAGGCCGTGGTATAGCTCAAAAGTGTTGTAAGCTAGTGCTGGCATGAAAAGGATATCAATGTTGCCGTTGTTGAACTGGCCAGAGAACGTTGCCAAAGAAGTGCCTACAGGTGATGCGCCGGCCATGTTAGCAAGCTTGTGAGTCTGTGGGTCTTCATTAAGAACTGAAATCTTCTTGCCGCTGAAGTCTGCAACTGTATTGATGTTCTTATCGTTTACGAACGCGAACATAGAGCCAACAGGCCATGCAGCAACTGCTTCATATTGACCGTTTGTCATGATTTTGCCAGCCTTAGGGCTTGCAAGAGTAGCAAGAATTTTACCAAGACCAGAGTCGGAAGTGATACCGCCAATTGCATCAAGTGTCCCTGCGAAAGGAACAAATTGACGTGATAGGATTGCACTCAAGTGAGCGCCGTCACATACACCAGCTTTGAAGTCGTTAGCAGCAACTTTTTCATCGGTATAAGCGATAAACTCAAGATCTAAACCCCATGCGATAGCTTTTGGCTTTAAATCTGAATAGAAAGTCATTACTGGGCCGTTCTTCCCTACTGGATCCCATGTACAAATTGTTTTCTTTTCTAGCGCTGACGCTAGCGTACTAAAAAGAAAAATTACTGCGGTAAATAGTATTTTCTGTGCCGTCATCTTGACGTATCCCCAATTAAAATTACAAGTTCAAAGCGAAGCGCGAATTTTCGTCTATAATCGCGAGAAGTTCAATGGTCTTTGCTTTATTTGATAGACCAATTCGCAATATCGAGCATATGATAGTTTACTAGGTTGTTTACTCTAGACACTCTATAGGCTCGCTACTCTGTAGAGATATCGAAATAACGTGAATTCTTACTGACTGAGCATTGTTTAACTTAGGTCTTGTCGCTATAGTTAGCGGTTTGATTTAATAAGCTGCAATGTATTGTATTAGCTTAGATAAACTCTTTAGGATATTGATTTAGGAGCACGGCGAATGTCCGATAAAAATAAGCTTGTTATCTTTGATACGACCCTACGAGATGGCGAGCAAAGCCCCGGTGCATCGATGACCAAGGCAGAGAAATTGAGAATTGCTCGTGCACTTGAGAAGATGCGTGTTGATGTTATTGAAGCGGGGTTTGCGATTGCAAGTCCGGGCGACTTTGAGTCGGTTAAATCTATCGCTGATACAATAGTAGATTCTCGAATATGTTCTCTATCCAGGGCATTGGATAAGGATATCGATCGTGCTGCTGAAGCTTTAAGAGGAGCAAATGCGTCGCGTATTCACACCTTTATAGCAACCTCCCCGATCCATATGAAGTATAAGCTTCAAATGGAGCCAGATGCAGTTGTCGAGCAAGCTGTGCGAGCAGTAAAAAGAGCGCGAAGCTATACAGATGATGTCGAGTTTTCATGTGAAGATGCTGGTCGTTCAGAGTTGGATTTTCTTTGTCGTATTATAGAGCAAGCGATTAATGCTGGTGCTTCCACAATAAATATCCCGGATACGGTGGGCTATGCGATTCCCGAGCAGTTTGGTGAAACCATAAAAAACCTTATCGAGCGAATTCCAAATTCAGACAAAGCTATTTTCTCGGTTCATTGTCACAATGATCTCGGCTTAGCTGTTGCAAACTCTTTGTCTGCGGTAACCAATGGTGCACGCCAGATTGAATGTACTATTAACGGATTGGGTGAGCGAGCCGGAAATGCTTCTTTGGAAGAGGTTGTAATGGCAGTTCGTACACGATCTGACTTGTTTGACCTATCGACAAATATCGACTCTACACAGATCGTGCCTTGCTCGCGGTTAGTGTCGACGATTACCGGCTTCCCGGTTCAGCCAAATAAAGCAATTGTTGGTGCAAATGCGTTTGCGCATGAGTCTGGCATTCACCAGGATGGTATATTGAAGCATCGAGAAACTTACGAAATTATGAAGGCTCAAGATGTTGGCTGGCATACTAATAGTCTGGTTCTAGGTAAACACTCTGGCAGAAATGCATTTCGTTCCAGAATAGAAGAGCTTGGAATTTCATTGGAGTCTGAGACTGAGTTAAATCAGGCGTTTGCAGCATTTAAAGAATTGGCAGATAAAAAACACGAGATATTTGATGAGGATCTGCATGCATTGGTAAGTTCGACTAAATCTCTAGATCAGGTCGATCTCTATTCCTTGGTTTGTTTGTCAGTGTGTTCCGAGACAGGTGTTGTGCCTGTCTCAAAGGTTACTTTGCTCGTCGATGGAGAGGAAAAGTCTGCTGAGTCAGACGGTAGTGGCCCGGTTGATGCAACCTATAAGGCAATCGAGAAGATAGTTAACTCGGGTGCTGCGCAGCAATTATATTCTGTAAATAGCATCACAAGTGGAACCGACTCTCAAGGGGAGGTAACGGTTCGGCTAGAGAAAGACGGGCGTATTGTAAATGGTTTAGGTGCAGATACCGATATTGTCATTGCTTCTACAAAGGCTTATTTGCATGCGCTTAATTTACTTGAACGTCACGATCCACGGCAGCACCCGCAAGGCGATGTATAAGTAGTATGTTGGCGCTATCCGATAGGCAGTCGCACCTCTGTGCGATGGGGGTTCACCAGTGGTATGCCCGAACAAAGCTTTCCGGAGCTGCGCTGACGCCTGAAACGGTCCTCTTTCAGCCCGCGATAACAGATTTTGGTGAGTCAGAGTTAAAGCATGCTCCGCAGGATTCAGTTGCGCCAGAGCGCAATGTTACTGAGAGTTTGGCTGCAGTAGAGAGAGCTCACTCTGCCATGGATATTCTTAAAGCGGGTGGGCTTCGTCCTAACGGTGCTGAGGAACCGGTTCAAGAGAGTCTTGAGTCGCGAGCACCTGTAGGAAGACAGCAGTCAGATTCTGAAGGTGTTGATATTAGTGCTTTGCCTTCATTATCTGGTGATCGCGCCTTAGATAGTTTTTCTCTGGTTCTATATAGAACCAGTCATGGTTTGATAATTTCTGAGTCTTTGGAACCGGCAAGTCATCCAGTAGAGCTGACTCTGCTAAAAAATATAATTAAATCAAAAGCAGGCATGCATGACCTGCATGATAAGCCAGAATTCCAACAGCTGTTCAGTTGGCCGGTGTTCCGCTCTCTTAACTTGCAAAGTAAGCAAGGGGGGGATTTACCTGTTCTGCTGGCAAGTTGGATCAACTCCCATTGTGCTGAAGATGTAAAGAGTGTTCTGTATTTTGGGGCGGCGTATCCGCAGCTGAAGAAATTCTACGCCGAGCTAGTTTCATCCAGACCCGCTCTTAGCTTTAACGTTTTTAGTCATTCCCTGGCCGACATGCTTCGTTTCCCGCAGCGCAAGTCAGACACCTGGGTAGAATTGTGTGCTTACTTTGGTGAGTAAGTTGACTTCAATTTCCTTTCGAGACTTATGTAAAGCAGATTTAGACGCGGTCTTAAATATTGAAAGACGAGCCTACCCTTTACCCTGGAGTCAAAAAATGCTCGAGACCTCTCTAGGCAAAGATGACTGTTTTGGCGTAGAGCGGGCAGGGGTGCTTATTGGTTATGCTTTTGTTTCATATGTATTGGATGAAGCGCACTTGCTGAATATATGCATTGATCCTGCATATGCGAGAAAAGGCTTTGGTCGAAAGCTTCTTCAATACACGGTATCTAAAGCGATACAGAAGCAAGCAAATGTATTTTTTCTTGAGGTCAGAGAGTCGAATCGCCAGGCAATCGACTTATATTTCTCTGAAGGATTTAATGAGGTTGGTGTGAGACCAAATTATTATCCTGCTGCTCAAGGAAAAGAAAATGCCGTATTAATGACACTAGAGTTATCGGTCGACCTTCAAGTCTAAATTTTTCTCTTGCTGCGAAAAAATACTCAGACGTTTATAATCACAGAAATTTTTATTAAGGCTGGTTTTCGGACTGGCATGCCGAAATCTTAAGGTAAGTATTCTTAATGTCACAAATAACAGATGAAATCTCCACGCGTAGAACCTTTGCGATTATTTCTCACCCTGATGCGGGTAAGACCACCATTACTGAAAAAGTCCTGTTATTTGGCGCGGCGATTCAAAAAGCCGGTACCGTGAAAGGGAAGAAAAGCGGTCAGCATGCAAAGTCTGATTGGATGGAAATGGAAAAGGAGCGTGGTATCTCGGTAACGACCTCGGTGATGCAGTTTCCATTTAATAAATGTCTGGTTAATTTGCTTGATACGCCGGGGCACGAAGATTTCTCGGAAGATACTTATCGAACCTTAACTGCGGTTGACTCTAGTTTGATGGTGATTGATTCAGCCAAAGGTGTAGAGGAACGTACAATCAAATTAATGGAGGTTACGCGTCTTCGTGACACGCCTATTGTAACCTTTATGAATAAGCTCGATAGGGATATTAGAGATCCGATAGAGTTAATGGACGAAGTGGAAGACGTTCTAAAGATTGCGTGTGCACCAATCACCTGGCCTATTGGCATGGGTAAAGAGTTTAAAGGTGTTTATCACTTATATAAGGATGAGACAGTCCTTTATCAGACGGGGCAAGGTCATCAGATTCAGGATTCAAGAGTAATAAAAGGTCTCGATAATCCAGAGCTGGAAGAGGCGATTGGGCATTATGCAGAAGAACTTAGAGATGAAATTGAATTAGTTAAAGGTGCATCGCACGAGTTTGATCATGAGCTATTTTTAGCAGGCGAACTGACGCCGGTGTACTTCGGTACCGCTCTGGGTAATTTTGGTGTAGACCATATGCTTGAAGG
>NZ_LWGG01000791.1:0-7201 GCF_001635365.1 Oleiphilus sp. HI0128
TTGGTTAACTCGAATGATGCTATTGCAGCTTTAAACGGTAAAGCAATTAGCACACTAGAGATTGACGAGAGTATGAGTTTTGAATTGCTGACCTATGATACGGGCACTGAAGCGAACACCGAGACAGCAGACACAATTCCCGGGCCTGCAGCACAAGGTGGCGATCGTGAAGGGTTCAATGTTGCGCGTGATGATGTTCGGGACGCAGCATATCTGCACCCAGGTGTTGTGACTCAGGACGACGGTTTATCAAGCTCAACCTTAGGTGAGGTTCACCGTTGGGATAACCCGGCTGTGAATGTTCGCGTGGAACGTATTCGTTAGCGCACGTTGTTTGAGGGCTTTTGAATGTTGTTATTCTTAAGCTTAGTAGCCTCACTCTCTCCTCGTTTTTATGGTCTCAAACAGGCTTATGATAAATGCTAGGGAGCAGAGAATGAACCTTCATATGGAGAGTAAAAGTTTACAAGCGGTTGATGTTCTTTCTGACCTTGATAGAAAGCGTTTTCTGATTGTGGAAGATGACCCCGATATCGCAGACCTTATGTCGCTTCACCTTCGAGACTTAAACGCCGATATTTTAGTTGTTAGTGATGGCGTTGAGGGTTTTCAGCGAGCGAGATCAGAGCAGTGGAACGCCATTATTTTAGACTTACAACTGCCAGGCATAGACGGTTTGGAGCTATGTAGAATGCTTCGAGTCTCACAAATTTATGTGCCGCTGATGATGGTGACTTCCCGTTCAACTGAGTTGGATAGAGTCTTAGGTCTAGAGATTGGTGCTGATGATTACTTAGTTAAGCCTTTTAGTGTGGCCGAACTAAAGGCAAGAGTAAAAGCATTGCTTAGACGGTCTGCCCAGAGTGAGAAACCAAGACCTGAAGCGAGTGTATTGAGCTATCTTAGCCTTTCTTTAGATTCCTCTTCTAGAAAAGCAAAATTAGCTGAAAAGACGCTAGATCTAACAGCGAAAGAATTCGATTTACTTTGGTTCTTTGCATCTCATGTGGGAAAGGTCTTTAAACGTAGTGAGCTTCTTGACAAGGTTTGGGGTTATGGTCACGAAGGTTATGAGCATACCGTTAACTCTCATATAAATCGCTTGCGATCAAAACTGGAATCGGATTCTTCAAACCCTGTATATATTAATACAATTTGGGGGGTGGGTTATCGTTTTGGAGAGTAAGAACATTGAAAAGGGTGCGATGAGACGAAAGCTGCCGTTTTATACAAAGCTGGCTGTCACCATATCTATCATCGGTATTTTTGTGACAGGGATGTTCTTTGTCTTAGCGCTATGGAGCAGTGATAAATATCATCAAGAAGTTACCCAGCGGCTCCATCGTGACTTGGCACCGTACATACTGGATCATTTATCTGAGCCTTTGTTTTTAGACAAAGCAGAGCGAGAAAATGGCAGCCTTAATATCAATAAAAAGGCACTTAAGGGGATCGCAATCAATACCATGATGATCAATCCAAGTGTTGAAGTTTATTTGTTGGATAATAATGGTCAAGTATTAGGGCATGCGCTACCCGACGCCTCAATCGATAAAGGTCAGGTCAATGTACGGGCAATAGACTCATGGCTAAAGGGTGAGGGGAATGAGGCAGTCTTGGGGAGTAATCCAAGAGAGCCTGATAAACTCAATATATTCTCTGCCGCGCCTGTCTTCTTTCAGGGTAAGCAGAAAGGCTTTCTGTATATCGTGCTCGCTAGTCATGAGTCTGCCTCGATAGCCGAATCACTGCAAAGCAGCCATATCATTCGCATTGTCTTAGGAGCGATGTGCGCAATATCGCTATTCTTCGTTTTCTCAGCTTTGTTATCTTTCAAGCGAATTACTAGCCCACTGAGGAAGCTGGCTCAGGAAATTCGAACTTATCGTGAGGCTGAGCTAGGCACAAGTGATGCTTGGGAATTAAGGAGTAACAGTGATGAAATTGAAGTTTTATCGAGTTCCTTTTCGCTTATGCGCCAACGAATACAAAGCCAGTTTGATCAACTCGCTGAAAGTGATCGCTTAAGAAGGGAGTTAATATCTAATGTCTCTCACGACTTAAGAACGCCATTGGCAGCCATGCAGGGCTATTTGGAAACACTCATTATCAAGTCCGAGACGCTAGACTCTGCTAAGCAGAGAAAATATTTGGAAGTGGCGCATCGTCATAGCAAGCGTTTAAGGGATTTAGTTAGTCAATTATTTGAATTATCTAAACTAGAAGCGGGGAGGGTTCAGCCACAATACGAGATATTCTCCTTGACTGAGCTTGTTTACGATGTGCGACAAGACTATGAATTACGAGCGCAAGAAAAGGGGCTTGAATTGATCGCAAAAGTGCCTGATGAGAATGTTTTGGTGAATGCCGATATTTCTCTTATGCAGAGGGTGCTCCAGAACCTGATTGATAATGCTATCTCTCACAGTAAAGAAAGTGGTGAAGTTACCTTGTCACTGAAGTTAGAAGGACGCGGCGTTCAAGTCGGTGTTTTTGATACTGGCCGTGGCATCGCTGCCGAAGATATCCCTTATGTTTTTAAGCGTTTCTACCAGTCTACGTCAGACGTAAATCCTGAGCTTAGGAAAGACGGCGCTGGCCTTGGTCTAAGTATCGTTCAGAAGATACTTGAATTGCATGACAGTATCATTAGCGTCAGATCTCAGTTAAATACCGGGACAGAATTTTCCTTTGCTTTGATGAGGGTCTAGCTTAGAGGGTGAGACGGGAATGTTCATTTTTTTTAATAGTGAAAAGTGATTTTTCTCATACTTTTTGCTTGTGGGGAGCGGCACTAACTCAAGGGAAAGAGTAGAGTTAATGAATATCATTCCAGCGTTTAGTATCGGCTAAAATGGAGAGGGGCATAAGCCCTTTATTTGTTTTCCTGAAATAGGGTGTACAAACTCCAATGTTGTTGCATGTAGCATTAGGCGGTCAGCCATTGCTTTACTACGCTCTGTTGCATATAAGTCACAGCCAATAATAGGGTGTAAGATTTCGCGGCTATGAATTCGCAGTTGATGGGTTCGTCCTGTCAATGGTGTGAATGTTACCTTGGTCAAGTCAGGGTTCAGGTAGCGCTCAATAACTTGAAATTTTGTTATCGCCTCTTTACCTGTTTCGTAGCAGATTTTCTGGAATGGAAAATTGGCCACATCTTTTGCGATTGGAAAGCTAATCGTACCTTCATCTTTTTCGAGTGTGCCTTCTAATATCGCGCAATATGACTTTTTTATCGACCTTGCCTGAAACTGTTTTCCAATATGAGCATTAACGCTTTTGCTAAGCGAGACCAGCATAATACCTGAGGTGCCGAAGTCGAGCCGGTGAGTCAACCTAGCACTAGGGAAGTCTTTAACGAGTCGGTAATGAACTGAATCAATATTGAGAGGGTTCTGTCCTGACAAACTCAGCAATTTACTCGGCTTGTTAATGAGCAATAAATGCTCATCTTGATAAAGAATCTTGATATGTTCGTGGCAAGGCGGGGCGATAAAATCATCAGGTTTATGTTGCATTGTCTTAGTATGACGGAAAAAACGGTGATGTATAGATGAATTGAAACAGAAAAGTGTTTAGTTAAAATTTGTCGATTCAGAAAGTGATAATTCAACCGATATTTTTACGGTTGGGCTAAATCGCAGACAAGAAAAAACCCGAACATCTTGCGATGATCGGGTTCTTCGAATAATGGTGCCCGGTCTCGGAATCGAACCAAGGACACGAGGATTTTCAATCCTCTGCTCTACCGACTGAGCTAACCGGGCATATCAATTATTTAAAGTGCTTGATCTTGCACTGGTACAACTTGTTGCGTCTCGGTATGTCTGCAACGGGGGCGTATTAAACCTGTTTCGTTTCGATGAGTCAAGAGCTAAAACTAAAAAAAAATCACAAACGTAAATTTTGATTATTTTGTAGGCGTAACATAGCCCTCTATGCTTTCAATGTCTTCATTATTAAAGAATTTATGCATCTGTTCTTTCAAGAACTTTCGGTCTTCGGCGCTCATCATATTGAGCTGTCGTTCGTTAATCAGCATGGTTTGTTTATTTTGCCATTCTTTCCAGGCTTGTTCAGAGATGTTGTTAAAAATATCTTGGCCCGCTTCTCCTGGCATTGTCGGGGTATCCAGGCCTTTCAGTTCTTTTTGATACTTTCTGCAAAAAACAGTGCGACTCATGTTTCGATCTCGTGTGGTAAGTAAATAGCATGTGATGGGTCAATCTTAGTCATTTAATCTGAATAAATCATCACAATTTAGCTTTTCAAGGTAGGAAGATATTGGTGCCGGCAGGCCTAATTTAGAAAGCTGATGTTCTTGGATCCACTTTAGCCTATCTGATGAGCGTACTTCTGGTAGTGACGCTTTTAGCTTTAATTTAACCGGCTGTATCTCTAGTTTGTAATGAGAAAAGGTATGGTGAATGCTTTGGTGTCTTTCTAGTAGTTCTGTTTCTATGCCAAAGTTCTCGGTGCAGTATTGAATCAAGTCTGGTGGCGTGAGTGAGGGTGGTGCCTCTGGCAAGCTATATAAACCACCCCATATTCCGCTTGGCGGCCTTTTCTCAAGTAGGACTCCCTTATCAGACTCAATTAGCAGTGCCCAGGTTTTCTTTTGAGGGATCTTTTTTTTGGGTTTTGAAACCGGTAGGGCATGTTGTAGGTCTGCTTTGTTTGCCTGGCAATCTTCCTGCATTGGACAAATTGTGCACTTAGGTTTGCTGCGTGTGCAGAGTGTTGCGCCAAGATCCATGATGGCTTGTGTATAGTCATCAACACGATCTTGCGGTGTGTGTTCATCTGCGAGTAGCCATAGCTTTTGTTCGGTTTTTCTTTCGCCAGACCAGGTTTTGATGGCGTGATAACGACATAAAACCCGTTTTACGTTGCCATCAAGAATCGGGGCATATTGTTTGTGAGCAATGCTACGAATAGCGCCAGCAGTTGAACGACCAATGCCTGGCAGGGCACTTAAGCCGTCAACATCTTCGGGAAAGACGCCATCCAGGTCATAAGATATTTGTTTTGCTGCTTTGTGTAGATTACGCGCACGGGCGTAATAGCCTAAACCGGCCCAATGTTCGAGCACGCTGTCTTCGTCAGCATCTGCCAAACTTTTAACATCAGGAAAGCTTGCCATAAAGCGTTTGAAGTAGTCGATAACTGTGCTGACCTGGGTTTGCTGGAGCATAATTTCAGATACCCAAACCCTGTAGGGTGTTTTGTCTATTTGCCAGGGTAAGTTTTTGCGACCGTGTTGGTCGAACCAATTTAGTAGGCGATTTGCAAAGATTGATGAGCTTTTATCTGTGGACATTAAAATAGTTTCTTGAGTAGGTTCTTGGCAGCATCTTTGATTTCATCTTTGTCGCCAAGGTGTTTGTTTAAGGCTCTATCCAGTTCTTTATCTAATTTACGCTTTGCTTCTTTAGCAGCTACTTGCTTGGTCGCATCGAGTAAACGTTTGCTGTCCAGTTTACATAGCTCAGCTGGAGGCGTATCAAATTTTCCTTTGCATCTTACAGGAACAGGAATGTCTTTGAACTTTTCATTAACCCTGCAGGCATGCTCATTAGAGTCGCCAATGACGCGTAAGCCGGTTTTTATGTCTAGCGATGTTGCGCTCAGGTTGATAGGGCCTTCGGCGCTCATCGCCAATCCGGAGCTTGTTAGCTCGAAATTGTTCGTGAGAATCTCATCTTTCAAACTGGCGCTGCCTTTAAGCAGATCAAAAGGTGTGGCTTTTGGCCAGTTGTTAGTATCGATAGAATCTTTATTTATTAGGGCCAATCCTTTGCAGCTTAGTGCCTTGAAGTTTATGCCTTGAACTTCACCGTCGAGTACTTCAAATTCGGATTGAGCCAAGGCATTGCTTTGAACTTCGCTTAAGGTGTTACCACGACTTGTCAGCGCAGCACTAAAATTGAGAGTGCCACTGAGGCTAGCGCTGTCCTCGGCATTTTGAATTTCCAGCGCTTGAATCAGAGTGCCTAAGTTAAGGTTTGATATCTTTGTATCGGCTTGCCAAGTAGGTTTGTTGCTACGCGCATCTATTTTTGCGCTCGTGTTTAGTATGCCTTCATGAGACTTCGCAGACAGGTTTGTTACGCTGACGATTCCGTTCTTTGCGGCTAATTCGACATTAAGATTTTCGATCAGGACTTTGTTTGCAATTAAGCTTTGTTGTTTTAAAGATATGTCTAGATCGAGCTGTCTCAGTGTTTCTAGTGGCAGAAGCTCTGAGTTGGTTTGGTTGTTCGTTGGTGCTTCATCGTTGGCGCTTGCTTGGGTGTTGTTATTTTCCTCTTCGGCGGGTAAATAATTATCGATATTAACTGAGTCACCGACAAGGCTAAGTGCAAACGCTTGATTACTGCTATTGAATGTAAGGTCTCCTTGCCATGAACTCTTATCTACTTGTGTGTTGATTTGTTGAAAGTATAGAGCCTGGTCTTTAAATTCGAGCTTACTCGAAAGGCTAAATGCGTTTAGCGCTTCAGGTGAAGATAAGGTGGGTAATGCAATTCCAAATCTCTCGGCTAGAATCTTGGGGTTGAACTTGTTGACTTGGACTTGCCCTTGAAGGTGAGGTGATTCTAAGTAGTTTGTAAGGCTTAACTGACTATCAAGCTTGAGTTCCTCGAGTATGAGGAAAAGCTCCTCAACCACTATTTCTTCTTTACTGGTGTTCACAGTGAATTTGCTGTCGAGACTTGCATTAATTACTTCGAACTGAGAGAAGGCGCCATTCGCTTCAAAATTACTCTTGAGTTCTTTTACCGTAATTTTTGAAAAGTCAGGTGAAAACTCGATAAGGCCAATAATATTAGAATTGAGTGTTAGTTTTTCTATGGTGTCTTCGAAGGTGAAGTCTATGTCGAAGGGTACATCTTTGTTTGGTGCTATGTTTGAAACCTTAATACTCGCAGGTGAAAGTTTAATGCTTTGGTTTTTGAGCTCTGATGTATAAGCAATGTTTAGGTTAGATATGCTTAGCTGGCTGAGTAAAAACGAAAGCTCAGAAGTCTTCTGGTTTTTTGAGTCTTGATTTGAATCTTTTGCTTTCGTTTCCGAGGTGTCTTTTTCCAGTGCCGCTGTTTCTTGTGTTGGTAGAATATTAAGCCAATTGGCTTTTCCTTGCTCGTCTTCAAATAGCGATATTTTTGCACTATCGAGAAGCAGGGTGTGAACGCTG
>NZ_LWGG01000792.1:0-919 GCF_001635365.1 Oleiphilus sp. HI0128
ACATCCCGTTGAGTCTCCAGGGTCAGGCCAAAAAAAGTCTTACTCTTTTTAATCCCTTCGCCTCTGGCATGGTTGATCACTGTGGCACCAGTCGCCCCAGCTTTTCGCGCAGCCTTCATGACCTTATCGGTTTTGTCATCCTCTACAAACACCAGCAATAATTTAAAATGCATGTACTTTCCCCTATTCGAAATTCTCTACAAACTCTGTACAGAGCTTATTCAGCTTGTGCCAAGCCCTGTTGTTGGTTTCGCTTAGCCAAATACTCAGTAATTTGCGCATAGGCCATCACCGACATTATTGGAAATAAGCTAGCAAAAGCGATTAAACCAAAACCATCAATCAAAGTGCTTCGCCCAGGTACTGTTTCAGCTAAGCCTAAACCCAAGGCTGCAACCAAAGGCACAGTTACAGTAGATGTCGTTACACCACCTGAGTCATAAGCCAAAGGCACGATCAGTTTGGGTGCAAAACAAGTTTGAATTACGACGACCACATAACCAGAGATAATAAAATAATGGATCGGAATTCCGGTAACGATACGATAAGTTCCTAAGGAAATACCTACTGCTACACCAATTGCGACGGCAATACGCAAACCCCAAATGCCGATCGCACCACCCGATACTTCATTCGCCTTGATCGCTACAGCTATTAGAGAGGGCTCTGCTATCGTGGTACTAAATCCTATGGCAAAGGCGAACAGATAGACCCAATAATAATCAAACCACTGAAGTGCATCGGCACCAATATCCCTCGCTCCTGCTATAAAAGCTGGATCAGTCAACTGTTGCGCCATTAATTTACCTAAGGGAAATAAGGCTCTTTCCAAACCGAGTAAAAATAGCGATAACCCGATCAGCACGTACAAGAAACCAAACAGCACCCTTTTCATATTGGGTATAGGCTTGCGAATCAC
>NZ_LWGG01000793.1:0-8772 GCF_001635365.1 Oleiphilus sp. HI0128
GAAACTAATAAAAAACTCGGCTTCTCCAAAGAGATGCTCGAGCATATGTCTAGGCTACTTGAAGAGAAGCTGGGCGACTTTGGTGTCAAAGCGGAAGTTGTAGAGGTTAATCCCGGCCCGGTGATTACACGTTTTGAGATTCAGCCAGCCCCCGGTGTAAAAGTTAGTAAGATTTCTAATCTAGCGAAGGATCTGGCTCGTTCTTTGGCAGTACTTGCTGTCAGGGTGGTTGAAGTTATCCCTGGTAAGTCAGTAGTTGGTATCGAGATACCAAATGAGCACCGAGAGATTGTCCGCTTTAGCGAAGTTTTGCTATCTAAGGATTATGATGATGCAGAGTCACCGGTTACCCTGGCGTTAGGAAACGATATTGCAGGCGACCCGGTCGTTACAAACTTGGCGAAAATGCCGCACTTGCTGGTAGCCGGTACGACGGGTTCAGGTAAGTCGGTTGGTGTTAACAGTATGATTCTAAGTATGCTGTTTAAAGCACAACCTGATGAAGTGCGTTTTATCATGGTTGATCCAAAGATGTTGGAGCTTTCAATTTATGATGGTATACCGCACCTATTAACCCCAGTGGTAACCGATATGAAAGAGGCTGCGAATGCTCTGCGTTGGTGTGTTGCCGAAATGGAGCGCCGTTATAAGTTGATGGCTTCTTTGGGCGTTCGTAACATTGCAGGCTATAACCGAAAGGTTAAAGAAGCTATTGAGCGCGGCGAGCCCATGAAGGACCCTATCTGGGTGCCAGATTTACACCTAAGAAATGAAGAAAGTGACCGTCCGGATCTTGAGACTTTACCCTTTATAGTGGTAATTATTGATGAGTTTGCCGACATGATGATGATTGTTGGCAAGAAGGTCGAAGAGCTAATCGCGCGTATCGCACAAAAAGCAAGAGCCGCCGGTATCCACCTTATTCTCGCAACTCAGCGTCCCTCAGTTGACGTCATTACCGGTTTGATCAAAGCAAACGTTCCTACCCGTATATCCTTCCAGGTATCATCAAAGATCGACTCTAGAACCGTATTGGACCAGGGTGGAGCAGAGCAGCTCTTGGGTCACGGTGATATGCTATATATGCCACCAGGTAGTGGTGTGCCAATTCGTGTTCACGGTGCTTTTGTTGATGACCACGAAGTTCATAAGGTGGTTGAAGCATGGAAAGAACGCGGGCAACCTAATTATCTTGAAGAGGTTCTATCTGGTGGCGATAGCTCAGACCCCGCGGTAGCAGCCTTTGCAGAAGAAGGTGGTGGAGACAACGAACAAGATGCCTTGTTCGACCTGGCTGTAGCATTTGTTACGGAAACCAGAAGAGTATCTATCTCCTCAGTGCAGAGAAAGCTGAAGGTAGGCTATAACCGAGCTGCAAACCTGGTTGAAGCAATGGAGCAAGCTGGTGTTGTCAGTGCTGCCGGCCATAATGGATCTAGAGAAGTCCTCGCACCGCCTCCACCCAAGGACTAGAATCTATACTTTTCTGGTCGAGACAAGTTTTCTGAAGATATTCAGTAACCAGCGAATAGCTAAAAAGCCCCTTATCGAACTTACTATAGGGTAAGGGCTAATATTTGACCTTAGACCCAGATAGGATACAGTTATCTACTGTAACCCATGCTTTTCTAGGATCGCTTTTATTTCCCCCGACTCTTTGAGTTGTTTCAGACCATCGTTAAAATCATTGAGTTTTATTTGGTAGCCAGGCGAACTTCTTGAAAACATCAAGTATTGCGGATCTTTTTTTAGCGGTGGCTCAAGTGATTAGAGTTGATTTGCCATATCAGGAATTTGCGTTTTAATGATGTAATTTCCTAGTGCTTTATCTACTAATACTAAATCTATTCGGGAAGCAGATAATTTTAATAGGTTCTGTTTATCTGTCGTTACGGGGGCGAGGGTTAGGCCTGCTTCATCGAAGCCTGGTGGGTTGGCGTATCCGCGAACAACGCCGATGGTGTAGGGTTTTAGATCTGAATAACTTTGATAATTGATTTGAGCGTCTTTGCGTTTGAATAAAACTACTTTATTTGCAGGGAGCTCTGCAGAATAGGCGAAATCTTTTTCTCGATCTTTCCTGTACCAGGCGGTATAGATACCGTCGAATTTACCTTCTTTGGTCCATTCTAGCGCTCTAGACCATGGCAGTTGTTCTTTCGTTACTTTGTAATTTTTTAATTTAAAAGCAGCTGAAATGATTTCACTTATAGGGCCTCCATTCTCTAGAGTCTTTCCGTAGTAGGGTGGGTAATCAACGTAAGAAAGGGATACCTGTTTTTCGGAAGAATAAGCAAGGGTTGCTGTAAGTAGCCCCAATAATGCTAAATTTGTAGAGAATAATAAGCTTTTCATAATTTCTACCTAATCACGCTTGATTTATAAGTTATAGTTAATAGCTCGCTTAATATGCTAACCGTTCTTTTATAACCAGTATTGTAGTTTTTCTAACATTTCTTCTGGTGAAAAAGGTTTTGATAAATAGTCGTTCATACCCGCTTCGATACACTTGTCTCGATCGCCTTTCATCGCGTGAGCTGTCATGGCGACCACTGGTATTCTTGTATAATGTTCACCCGCAGACCCTTTTCGAATTTTTCTAGTCGCTTCGTAGCCATCCATAATTGGCATTTGGCAGTCCATTAATATCAGGTCGAATTGTGTATTACTTTCTTTCAATATTTGAATGGCTTCCTGCCCATTATTAGCGGTGGTGCAAGGGTAGTTGTTTTCATCAAGAATCACTTCGGCTATCAATTGGTTTGTTTTGACATCTTCTACCAACAAAATATTGAAACTGCCTAGAGAGGCTTTGTTGTCACGTTCTCGTGGCTCAAGTGTGTTGATGGCTTGTGGCGTTTCCCAATATCTAATAATAGCTGAACGGTAAATGTGCTGCCGCATCCTAATTTACTCACCACGTCTACGTGACCTCCCATCATTTCAGATAGTTCGCGCACGATAGTTAAGCCTAAACCTGTCCCGCCATACTTACGTGTGGTAGAGCTGTCCTCTTGTGAGAAAATATCGAAGATTGTGCCGAGTTTTGCTTGTTTTATACCTACTCCAGTATCAGTAATACTAATACTCACTTTTATTTTATCGCCAACTTCTAAGGTCGAAGCGGTCATTTTGATAATGCCTTGTTCGGTAAACTTTTCTGCATTGCTGACTAGATTCGAAACGATTTGCTTAATTCTATTCGGGTCACCTTTTAAATACTGATGAGAAATGTCTGTGCACTGGAGTTCAAGCTTGACGCCTTTCTTTTCAACAGTCCCTTTCCATAAGCTTTCTTGGTGACGAAGAAGCTCAGAAAGGTCAAAATCGATATATTCGAGTTTTAGCTTGCCAGCTTCTATTTTCGAAATATCTAATATTTCGTTTAGTAGTGACAGTAAGGATTCTGCGCTAGAAAGAGATAGTTCAGCCTGATCTCGCTGCTGTTCGCTTAGATCGCTACCTAGTAGCAAGTGGAGCATACCCATAATGCCGTTCATGGGAGTTCTGATCTCGTGGCTCATGCTGGCTAAAAACTCGCTTTTAGCAACGTCTGCAGCCACGGCTTTTTGTTTTGCATCTACAAGGTCTTGATGAGCCCCTACCTCGGCATCAATGTCCTGCACTGAACCATACAAACGAAGGCAGACTCCATCTTCAAACTCTGCTTCACCGGTACTAGTGATCCAAATATGATGGCCTTTATGTGTTTTTACTTTTAACTGTTCAGCCCAAGGCGTGCCGGATCTGATGGCTTCGAGTTGGAGTGCTTCAAGTTTCCCCATGCTTTGTTCGGGATAGAATTGCTTGATAGAGTCGGGCGTGGGAGTGAAGCTATCGTCTACCTCAAATATCTCTCTCGTTTTTGACGACCAGGTTAGCACTTTACTTTGAATGTCATATTCCCATGCGCCTATTCGTGCCTGGCTGCTCATTGCTTCTAGTAGACTACTCTGTCGCTTAAGCATGCTCGTACGTTTGCTGACAATGTCTTCAAGATTTGAGTTAAGCGAAAGCAAGTTGTTTTTCGATTTATCAAGACGCTTTTTAAGTGATGTGAATACATTATCTAAGCGCCGTAATTCACGGCTATCAAGCCCGGGGTGTGAGAGTTCAGCAGATAGAGTTGGCCTATCGTCATGTATGTTGTCAAAGTCAGTTGTTTCCATCTTAATCAGAAACTTATCAAGTGCTTTAACTAGAAACTTGTTAAACGCCCACAGAAAGAGTATCCATAGCACAATTGACTTAATAACAGCGTTCACCAAAATGAATAGAAAATTGTGTTTAACTTGGTCTATTACTATGTCTCTGCTTGAAAACAAGTAAAGTGTACCCATTTTACGTCCATCGTAGCTCACCTCGAATTCTTGATAGAACTTATTTGCCCAGCTGTCTTTATCTACGTTCTCTTTGGGGCTATTTCCATCGACGAAAATCTGTTTCGATTCTGAATCTATCAGCAGGATTCCTGAAATATCGGCAAGCCCTAATACCCCCTGGAGCGTAGCTTCAAGTTGCTCCATATCATAATTCCACCAAGCTGTGGCAATAGACTTTCCAAAGATCGATTGGTAGGTAATAAGGTTACGGTCTATGCGTAACTTTTGTTGCTGGTACTCGTTATACATATGTACAGGAGTGATCACCAAAGTAATCAGCAATTAGAGTGAAAAGACAACTCTTAGAAGCCTTACACCCAAGCTGTAGCCCTGATTGTTGGCTTTGTCGCCATCGTTCAAAATGATCACCATTGTTAGAAGTGGAAATATCTAAACCACTGATCCTCAAGTGTAGTTTAATGAGAGAAGATCGCTAGTGGGTGAGTGATTCTGAATCAATTTTTGTGGCTCTAGATATGCCGATATGTAGTGTTTTAAGTGGTGAATAGGGGCTGAGCGTTTAGAATTCGGGTTGTTATCTATGCAAATAGCCAAGATGATAAGATGAACAACAATTATCTTTTCAGCTTTGTTTCATGTGTTAAAGTTGCGTTCTAGCGAAAGGCTTACGCTTATTTAGGGTGTATACGCCTTGTATTACTTGTTATGGACACACTATGTATAGATTTATTTTCTTCTCCGTTTTATCTCTTTTTACCTGTTCAGTTTATTCAGCACCTGAAACGCAAGGCTCTGCACTGGATGAGCTTGTAGAGTCTCTGAATAGGATAAAAACTCTTTCTGCGACTTTTGTACAATATTCTGTTGATCAGCGTGGTGCACGTATTCAGGAGTCTAAAGGTGAGCTTAAAGCAGATAGAGCAGGCAAATTCTTCTGGCGTACCTATGAACCGCTCGAACAAATTGTTATCTCTGATGGAAAGGAGGTAACTGTTTATGACCCTGACTTAGAGCAGGCAACTATCCAAGCTGTGGGCTCGCAGGTGCAAACGACTCCCGCAATATTGTTTAGTGGTGATACTCAAAAAATTGGTCAGCTATTTGAGGTAGAAATGGCATGGTTTGAACCATCAATAAGGCAGTTCACTTTAAAGCCAAAATCAGAGGAAAGCTTATTTGAGGGGCTGAAGTTACGTTTCTCTGGTTCGAATGTGAGCGAACTCCGGATCACAGATGCTTTAGGGCAAGAAAGTACAATGAGCTTTATTCAGTCGCAAGTTAATTTAGAGCTGCCAAGTAATACCTTTACGCCTGAATTACCAGAAGGTACTGACATTATTAGAGATGTCCAAATACCCGGCTCATAGGTAGATAGAAAATGTCTTTATTCGATGACGCGCCGCTTTTTAGTGAATCCCAGAAAGAATCTACAAGCAAACGCTATGCGCCTTTAGCTGCGCGTGTAAGACCTGCAGACCTGTCAGAGTATGTTGGTCAAAGTCACCTGGTAGGGCCTTCTCGTCCATTAAGGCAAGCCATAGATAAACAAGCTCTTCATTCTATGATCTTATGGGGGCCGCCTGGCGTCGGCAAGACTACTTTTGCGAATCTATTAGCTGAGCACTTCGATGCCAACTTCTTGCCCTTATCTGCAGTATTGAGTGGTGTGAAAGATATCCGTTCGGCGATTGAACAGGCAAAGATGTATCGTCAACAAACGGGTAGGGACACAATACTTTTCGTAGATGAAGTCCACCGCTTTAATAAGTCCCAGCAAGATGCTTTTTTACCCTTTGTTGAAGATGGCACTGTTATCTTTATCGGCGCGACAACCGAAAACCCCTCGTTTGAATTGAATAATGCATTACTTTCACGTGCAAGGGTTTATGTATTAAAAAAGTTGGACTCGCACGAAACCGCTTTGGTTATAAGCAACGCTTTAGCGCATCGAAATGGCTTCCCCGATATTGACGTGAAAATAGACGAATCGCTAGTCGATATTTTGGCAAAGGTTGCAGATGGTGACGCTCGCAAGGCCTTAAACTTTCTTGAACTAGCAGTTGATCTGGCGGATAGAGATGCTAAGCGGTGCGTCGTTAGTAAAGAGAATATTGAAGAGGTTATCCAAAGTTCGCTTAAGCGCTTCGATAAAGGCGGAGACATCTTCTACGAACAAATATCTGCTCTGCATAAATCTGTTAGAGGTTCTGATCCCGACGCCGCGCTATATTGGTTTGTCCGTATGATTGATGCCGGTTGTGACCCTCTATATATAGCCAGGCGCGTAGTTAGGATGGCGAGTGAGGATATTGGTAATGCAGACCCCCGAGCGTTAACACTTGCTTTAAATGCCTGGGATGTTCAGGAGCGCTTAGGTAGCCCCGAAGGTGAGCTGAGTATAGCGCACGCTGTGATTTACTTAGCTGTCGCCCCAAAGAGCAATGCGGTATACAGCGCTTTTAATGCCTGTCGACGTTTGGTGCAGGAAGGCGGAGATGAGACAGTGCCAATGCATTTAAGAAATGCGCCTACACAGCTCATGAAAGATCAGGGTATGGGAATGGAGTACCGTTACGCTCATGATGAGCCTGATGGCTTTGCTGCTGGTGAATGTTATTTTCCTGAAGACCTTGCTGGCACGCAGTTATATCACCCGGTAAATCGTGGTTTAGAGCTAAAAATTGGCGAAAAAATGGCGCGTCTCAGGCAGTTAAATGCAGAGTCAGAACAAAAAAGATTTCCCTAACTTTGCTACAATTTACTAATAGACTATTTATTCGCCCTAGTCCTAAGGTTGATTTATTGGCGTTAAGTCTTTAGCTATCAGTAATCGAGATTTCATATATGAGTACACACCCTTTTTTAAAGCTGCTATTGAGTATCCTGGCCTTGTCCTTAGTTGCTTGTGGAAGCGGTAGTAAGCTGAGTGATGATACTTACGATGGCTTGGTGACAATCGAAGGCCAGGTGAGCGTAAAGCCTGATACCAATGTAGATCTTGATGTTGAGCAAACATGCTCCACGCTTAGTGAGCAGAATAACTCTCTTTTTTCGGCCCAGCTGGTTAGTAACCCGATTACAATTGGAGGCTACATAAATGGCAAGTCTCAGGATCTTGGTTTTTGCTATCAGTTTGAGGAAGATCTTGATGATTATTACCGAGTTTCCTTGGTCGAAGGCCAGACTGTAAGTTTAAGTGTCTTTCCTGCTAACGAAGAGGAATTCAATATCAATGCCCTTGTTGAACTCAGGGCAGTAGATCAGTCTGGCGTCGTTGTGGCTGAACTATCTATATCAGAACCGGGTGCCAAATCTTTAGTTGTTCCCCTTACCAATGAATACTATGTGCGCGTAGCCACAACACAAGGGCACGATGCGCTACTGTATACGCTATCGCTTTCACAAAACTTAAGTGCTGATAATGCACGCCTGCTAAGTGAAGCGAGTCGCTTAGACTTCGTGCCAGGCGAGGTGCTACTTGCATTCGATCAGAGTTCAAGTGCTCAAGGCGCATCAACACGCAGTCGTTCACTTGATAGCTTGCAACGGACTTTAGTAGAGCGCTACGGACTAGAATATTCCAAGCGGGCGGGTTTGAGTGCAGAGTTATTTCGTTTCGATGCGACCGTTAATAGTAACTTAAGAGTAAATTCAAGCACCTCTTGGTCCAAGGCTAGTAAGCTCGAAAGAAAATGGCGAACGCTGGTTTTGTTAGAAGAGCTAAAAGCACTAGATGGTATTGAGGTCGCAGAGCCAAACTACTATCGCCGAGCTACCTTCGTCCCGAACGACAGTCGTTATTCAGAACAGTGGAATCTGTCACTACTTAAGGTTGAAGATGCATGGAATACTGCTACAGGTGACGGGGTAATTGTTGCTGTCATCGACAGTGGAATCAATCCCGATCATCCTGATCTGCGCAACCAGTTGACTACAAGTGGTTACGATTTTATTTCCGACACAGAATATTCCGGAGACGAAGACGGTTTCGATGATGACCCTACGGATTTGAGTCGAGTGCATCATGGTTCGCATGTTGCTGGAATTGTCGCTGCCCAAAGTAATAATAGTGAAGGCATATCGGGTGTAGCATTTAATTCAAGAGTCATGGCTCTTCGCGTTCTAGGGGTAGAAAATGAAGACGGTGTTAGCCAAGGAACCGATGCGGACTTGGCGAATGCGATCATGTATGCAGGAGGCTTAGACAATGATAGCGGTGAGCTGCCTAGTGACCCTGCCGATGTGATCAATCTTTCTCTCGGTGGCGAAGGCTTCTCTGATACCTTGAAGACCGCAATCGATGCAGTTATTGCTAAAGGCATTATCGTAATTGCTGCAGCGGGGAATGAGTCGAGTAGCGAAAAGTTTTATCCGGCTGCATTTGACGGTGTGACGGCAGTGAGTTCGGTGACGTCAGAGTTAGCCTTAT
>NZ_LWGG01000794.1:0-5491 GCF_001635365.1 Oleiphilus sp. HI0128
GGGTCTTTGGAATGACGGGGGTCTTTGGAATGAAGGGGGTCTTTGGAATGACGGGAGTCTTTGGAATGACGGAGTACTTTGGAATGACGTTTTCTAGACGACAAGAATCAAAAATATAAATGAATAACAAAAATGAACCAAGCACTCGACCCAACACTCATTGAAGACATTGTTTCTGACCACGGTCAGTGGCAGGCCTATCTGCGTTTACGCTTTGCGCAACGATCACGTGGTACACGCTTGGTTGCTAGTGAACATCAAGGTCCGCTTTACGTTCAAAAAGCGTTTTACCCTGAAGGCCCTGACTGTGCGCACGCTTATTTGCTGCACCCGCCGGGCGGCTTGGTAACTGGTGATACCCTAGATATCGACATACAGGTTGAATCTGGCAGTGAGGCACTCATCACTACGCCCGGCGCGGGTAGAGTCTATAAGGCTCGCGACGACTCGGGTGTTCAAACACAAAATATGACCTTGCGAGTCGAAAGCGACGCCGTGTTGGAATGGTTACCGCTAGAAACTATTCTTTTCCCTAAGTCTCATGCACGTATGAATACCCAAGTTGAACTGGCAGAAGGTGCTAAGGTAATGGCTTGGGAGGTCACTTGTTTTGGCTTACCGGCGAATAACTTGGCGTTCGAAGACGGTAGTTGCGAGCAGCGCTTGCAGATATGGCAGCAAGGCCGTATTCGTTTCAATGAAGCCCTCAGTTTAGCGCCAGGTGACACATCCGTTTTACATGGAACGGGTGGACTTCAAGAAAAGCCCGTTAATGCACTATTTGTTGCTGGGCCCTTCAACGAAACTATCGATAGTGCGGAGCATGAAACCATGCTTGAGGCATTGCTTATCAAACAAAGTGGTATGCCAGGAGATGATTTGCTAGCGTTAAGCATGACAGGTGAGTTTCTAACCGTCAGATACCTCGGTAACTGCACTGAACGAGCAAGAAATTTATTAGGCGAAGCATGGGCATTGGTTCGTCCAGTGCTATCGGGGCGCAAAGCCACCGAACCAAGAATTTGGTTAACTTAAGTGTCAGATTATATAAGAGTGAATTATGGAACTATTACCTAGAGAGAAAGATAAGCTACTGGTTTTCACCGCCGCGTTGCTGGCTGAAAGACGCTTGAACAGAGGCTTAAAATTAAACTACCCCGAAGCCATGGCCTACCTGACAATGGAAATTATTGAAGGCGCTCGAGACGGTAAAACGGTTGCCGAACTAATGAGCTACGGCAAAACCTTGTTGACTGAAGAGCAAGTAATGGACGGTGTCGCCTCGATGATTCATGAAGTGCAAGTCGAAGCGACCTTTCCTGATGGAACTAAACTGGTCACCGTTCACGACCCGATTTCATAAGTCGATTAATTGGCCTTTTTATTCCGTTAGTGACACTCACATAGTCACACCGGTGGTAACACTCACAACTGTCATCCCGGTGGTGTTTTAAGCCGGGATCCATGAGGGCTAGCAAGGGGTATCGACGAAGATGGATTCCTGCTCAAGTGACCGCGGGAATGACGGGGGTTACGGGGCGGTGGTGTCTTAAGCCGGGATCCATGAGGGTTAGTTAGGGGATAACGCAGGAATGACACAACTATGAACGAATATCTATTGATAAGGGGACAAGTATGATTCCTGGAGAATACCAAGTCGCCAAGGGCGATATTGAACTGAACGCAGGGCGTGAGACATTAAGCTTGCGTGTTGAAAACACCGGTGACCGACCCATTCAGGTCGGCTCTCACTATCATTTTTTTGAAACTAATTTAGCTTTAAGTTTTGATCGAGACAAGACCAAAGGCTTTCGTTTAAATATTGCCTCGGGCACGGCGGTAAGATTTGAACCTGGACAGGGCCGGGAAGTAGAGCTGGTGGCTTATGCGGGTGACCGTAAGGTCTACGGATTCCGTGGTGATGTAATGGGCGCGCTATAGCTTTGAGCTGAGGAGAGAAAAGATGACTAAGATGGATAAAAAAGCCTACGCGCAAATGTTCGGTCCAACGGTGGGTGATAAAGTTCGTTTAGGCGATACCGATCTTTGGATCAAAGTGGAGAAGGATTACACCACCTACGGCGAAGAAGTGAAGTTTGGTGGCGGTAAGGTGATTCGAGATGGCATGGGGCAAAGTCAGCGCTCATGTGCCGATACTGTCGACCTAGTGATTACCAACGCTTTGGTGCTTGATCACTGGGGAATCGTTAAAGGTGATGTTGGTGTCAAAGACGGTCGTATCGTCGGTGTTGGCAAAGCCGGAAACCCGGATGTTCAGGACGGTGTTGATATTGCGATTGGCCCTGGCACAGATGTACTCGCGGGTGAAGGCTCTATCCTTACTGCTGGCGGCATTGATGCTCATATTCACTTTATTTGTCCACAGCAAGTTGAAGAAGCCTTAATGTCAGGCGTGACCACAATGATTGGTGGCGGCACCGGCCCGTCAACCGGTACTAACGCCACAACTTGTACCTCTGGACCGTGGTACATCGGTAAGATGATGCAATCCACCGACCAAATGCCCATGAACTTTGGCTTCTTGGGTAAAGGGAATGCAAGTTTACCTGAAGCCCTAAGAGAACAGCTCGATGCAGGCGCTTGCGGCTTGAAGCTCCACGAAGATTGGGGAACCACGCCAGCTTCCATTGATTGCTGTTTATCCGTAGCAGAAGAATATGATGTTCAGGTTGCAATCCATACCGACACCTTGAATGAATCAGGCTTCGTCGATGATACCATTGGTGCGTTTAAAGACCGCGTGATCCACACGTATCACACTGAGGGTGCCGGTGGTGGTCACGCACCTGATATCATTCGTGCTTGTGCTTACCCGAATGTATTGCCTTCATCTACCAACCCAACACGCCCTTACACGCGTAACACGGTTGACGAGCACCTGGATATGCTGATGGTATGTCACCATTTAGATAGTTCTATTCCTGAAGATGTTGCCTTTGCTGACTCAAGAATCCGTAAAGAAACGATTGCCGCCGAAGATATTTTCCATGACCGTGGTGCCTTCAGTATGATTTCCTCCGACTCCCAAGCGATGGGACGTGTCGGGGAAGTGATTACCCGAACCTGGCAAACCGCTCATAAGATGAAGACACAATTTGGTTTGTTGCCAGAAGATTCAGGTTGTGATGCCGACAACTTTAGAGCACGTCGCTATATAGCTAAATACACAATCAACCCTGCGATCGCGCACGGTATCTCTCATGAGGTCGGGTCGATTGAAAAAGGTAAATTGGCCGACTTGGTGTTATGGAAGCCTGCCTTCTTTGGCATCAAACCCTCTACGATTATCAAAGGCGGAATGATCGCTGCAGCACCCATGGGGGACCCTAACGCATCGATTCCAACACCTCAGCCAGTACACTATCGACCAATGTTTGGTGCGCAAGGTTTAGCAGCGGCGAAAACCTCAGTGACCTTTGTCTCAGAAGCGTCTTTGAAGAACGATATTGGCGAGGCGCTTGGTCTTAGCCGAAACCTGAGTGCTTGTAAGAATACGCGCTCTATTCGTAAGTCAGACATGGTGTTGAATGATTGGCAGCCAGAGATCACCGTAGATCCGCAGACTTATGAAGTTAGAGCGGATGGTGAGTTGCTAACTTGTGAACCGGCAGACGAGTTGCCATTGGCGCAATTGTACACATTGTTTTAAACGCTATTTAGGCACCGACCAGTCGGGTTAAAACCCGACCTACAGGCTATGTACTAGCATGGTAGGTCGGACTTCAGTCCGACAAGGTCGAAGCCGATGAGTTCGAGGGTAAATAAGGCCTTCAAAAAAGGAAGATTATGTTAGAAGTATACGAAAGACTCGGCACGCATTGTCATGAAGAGGTTTCAGAAGTCGTCAAGCTAGACTCGGACCAGCGTGATAGAGGAAGGCTTAAATTAACGAGTGAAAACGGTGTTGATGTACGTGTCTTTCTAGAGCGTGGCAAGCCTCTATTGGTGGGAGAGTATCTCAAGTCTGAGTGCGGAAAAATTATTCAGGTTCAAGGTGCTGTTGAGTCTGTCGCGCATGCCAGCTGTGAAGACTGGCGTACTTTCTCGCGTGCCTGTTATCATTTGGGTAACCGCCATACAAAAATTGAAGTGGGTGAGCGTTGGTTGAGAATTAAGCCTGACCACGTCTTGGAAGAAATGCTGCACTTACTGGGTTTAGTGGTGACACATGAAGGAGAAGTGTTCGCTCCTGAGTCTGGTGCATATTCCAAGGGTGGGCACTCACATTCACACGGTCATTCTCATGATGGACATTCGCACGAATGAGTAATCCTTTAGCCCTGTCACGTTTGCTGCAGTTAAGCTCGGTTAGCCTACCGGTAGGTGGCTATGCCTTTTCGCAAGGCATGGAGTATGCAATAGAGTGTCGTTGGATAAAAAACTTCAACGATGCCGAGTCCTGGATTCGACTTCAAATGCGAGAAAGCCTGGCCAAAGTCGATCTGCCAATTTTACGTGGTGCCATGGAAAGCACGGCTGAAGAAGACTGGCAGCGTTTTATGTTTCTTAATGATTTATCGATCGCATCCCGGGAAACGAAAGAACTACGGCTAACAGATACGGCAATGGGCGCTGCTTTATTGCGACTCTTGAAAAGCTTGGATTTTGACTTGCCAGAATGCGTCACTCAGGAAGGCGAAGAACACAGCTTTGCGACCTTATTCGCTTATGCGGCGCAAAAGTGGGGAATCGTTTTTGAAGATGCGGCCAATGGTTTTGTCTGGTCATGGCTAGAAAACCAGGTGGCAGGGGCCACTAAAATGGTGCCTTTGGGTCAGACTCAAGCTCAACAAATGCTGACCTTGTTTCAACCAGAGATTGCAGAATCGATTGCTTTGGCTGAACAAATAGATGAAGACAAAATAGGCGGTGGTCTACCCGGATTGGCCATAGCCAGCGCCTTACATGAACAGCAATACTCAAGGCTTTTCCGTTCTTAGTTGAAAAGCTTACGATCACGTCCCCTATAGTCATTCACGCGAAGGCGGGAATCTAAGGTCTTAGGGGGAATTAAAACAATGGATCCCCGCCTGCGCGGGGATGACGAAAAATATAGGATATAACAATGGCAAAAAAACAAACGCTACGAGTCGGTGTCGGGGGCCCTGTTGGTTCAGGTAAAACCGCCTTATTGCGCTCACTTTGTGCAGCATTAAAAGATCACTACAATATTGCAGTGGTAACCAATGATATTTATACCCAGGAAGATGCTTTATTCCTGACGCGTCACGAAGCTTTGGATGAAGACCGAATCCTGGGTGTTGAAACGGGTGGCTGTCCACATACCGCGATTCGTGAAGATGCCTCAATGAACTTGGCTGCGATTGATGAGCTGATGAAGCGCCATGGAGAGCTCGATGTCGTTTTTGTAGAAAGTGGCGGTGATAACCTTAGTGCGACCTTTAGCCCAGAACTATCGGACTTAACTATCTACGTGATTGATGTATCAGCAGGCGATAAGATTCCACGT
>NZ_LWGG01000795.1:0-1446 GCF_001635365.1 Oleiphilus sp. HI0128
AAGCTTGGCCAACAGGTTCAGATCAATCTGTTTGAGAAAGTAAGCAGCGATAAAAAAATAATTCAATATTCAAGTGATTTAAGGAACATATTTTGATTAGCTATTTGGAATGGTCTGCAAACGCAGTATTTGTTATCAGCGTCATATTGGCAGCGAGAAACAATGTAAACACGTGGTGGACTGGTATCATAGGCTGCGGCTTGTTTGCCGTTCTGTTCTATCAGGTCAATCTCTATGCAGACGTCACGCTGATGGTGTTCTTCATACTCACGAGCATCTATGGCTGGATGTATTGGGGGGCTAAAAAACAATTACACCCGATTCAGCGAACCAAAATGACAAATTTCGTTTCATTCATAGCAGCTGCAGTCTTAGCAACCTTAGCCTATGGATGGCTTTTGCATGAGATGACGGATGCGTACGCGCCATTTATCGATTCAATTGTTCTCATGTTTAGCGTTCTTGCGCAGTTTCTTTTGATGAAGAGAAGGCTAGAGACATGGGTTTGCTGGTTGATCGTAGATACCGTCGCTGTCCCGCTTTACTTCTCCCGAGAGCTTTATCTGACGGCGTTTGTGTACGGCTTGTTCTGGTGCAATGCGTGGTATGGGCTGTATTCGTGGATAAAAATATACAGGAGTGAAAATAAGGGAGAAAAGACTTGGCAACAAAGCCCTTTAAGCGCGGATTAGTCGTTGGAAAATTTTCACCTCTTCATAAAGGGCACGAGTATCTAATACAAAACGCATTTAATCAGTGTGAAGATGTTGTCGTCATCAGCTACTCAAGGCCTGAGTTTCCATCCTGCTCTGCCAAGATAAGAGAGCATTGGATAAAATCAGTTTTTCCATCCGCTAGCGTTCTGTGTGTTGATGCTGCCACGGTCGAGTCTTGGCGAGCTCATAGCGCTTGGAATCTTCCAATGCCCAGCAATAGTGAAGCTGACCATATGCATCGGCATTTCACCTATCGACTTCTTTCATACAAGTTTGGTTTGGAAGTTGATGCAGTCTTTACGAGTGAAGAATATGGGGATGGCTTCGCTCAATTTCTGAGTGATCCAGCGACTGGTTTTGGTTCTCCTGTCGAGCATGTTTGTGTCGACCTCAACAGGGAAACTTATCCGGTAAGTGGCTCACTTATGCGTTCTACTCGGAACCAAGACAATGGGCTAATCGATCAATCTGTCCAAGCTGACTTTAGCGTCCAAAAGATTGTTTTCCTAGGGGCTGAATCAACAGGTAAATCAAAGCTATCTCGGCTTCTCTCTGAACAATTTAATGAGCCGCTGGTTGAAGAATACGGCAGAGATTTATGGGAAGAAAAAAATGGCGACCTTACGCCAGAAGATCTGATAGATATTTGCATTACACAGACTCATAAAGAGGATCTCGCTCAGAGACAGGCGAGACGGTATATCTTTTGTGATACTTCTCCTGTTACAAC